>CAZKOJ010000001.1:0-88827 GCA_964554365.1 uncultured Clostridium sp.
TGCCCATAACTTATTACCTTCATATTTAATTTATTATTATAGTAAAAATCAACTAGAACTCCAATTAACATGTGATACAAATACATATTTCTTGTGAATTTATTTGCATAAGATCATTTTCTGTAAGATTTGATAATTTAACCTGCTTTATATTTTTCACTTCATATATTTCATCTTTGTTACCAAACAATATTGACCATAGTTCAACCTGTTGCGATTTGAGAATGTTTTTATGCAAATATTGAAGAAGCTGTTCTGCATATTTGGGGGTAGACTTATAACCCAGCCAATAAACATATTTCTTTTTTATATGATACTCCAGATTGTATGGTGGATTGTCACACAAACTAATTGTTAACCCCTCCATATCTTTCTCTGATTCACAATAAAGTACTTCTAAATTTTCATCAAGTTCATCTAAATGTACAGCACTTTTAGATTGAGGATTAAATTGTTTTAACTCCTTTACCGTCATTCTTTTTACATTTGTTAAGTCAACTTCTGGTAGTTGGATATCAGAAGCTATAAAAGTAAACATACTCATAAATCTTTCCCCCTTTAAGCAGCATTAATATGGATATCACTAAACCGCTATTGCAGTGTTATTCATAACATTATCTTAATTTCCTTGTCTAAAACTTATATTATAAGTATATCAGTTTCTTTTTTGCATATAAATCCTTTAAATGTAAATAATCCTATATTTAAATGATATGTTTTAATTATGAAAAATACTATGCTGCCTTGACTTATTTTAATCTGATTTCTACCATTTACTATATACACAAATTAATTTTTTAGAGAAGATATGAAAATAACCACCGACTGATAATAAATCGATGGTTTCCCTATTTTCTATATGACTACATTAAATTTTTTCTTTTAATACTTCTTTTAGTAGCTCTACTGCACTTTCTTCCTCTGGATTGTTAATATCCAATTCTCCACGAAAAGCTTTAGCTAAAATAATTTATTCCACTACTTACATTTTTTAGTAATACGTAGATACTTTCTTATCATACAAAATATAATTTTATTTCTTTAACTAACCTATTAAGTTCATCTACATCTATATTAACTTCTTTCATAAGAATTTCTATTTTCTTATCTTGTTCCTTAAGTGCAGTGTAAACAACATCCTTTAAACTGTGCTGATCCACCTCTGTGTCTTCTTTGGAAATCTCTTCCAATAAGCTTCTTCGAGATAATTCCAATTTTATTAGTTCTATAATTGTATTTTCTTCAATATGATATCCAATTAGAATAAGTGCAATTTTTATCTTAGTTGTAGTGTATATATTGTAAAGTGTTCTATACATATGAATTCCTGAAATTCCTATAGTTTCTTTAATAACCTTATCTTTTTCAACCAGAAAACTTTCTAAGTCTTTTGCGGCAAATAACTCTGACAAATCCTTATTAATAGTTTGCATAGCTTCATCTAAATCTTTTAGATTTTGAGCTTCTTCTAATCTATGTAATAGACTATTTAAATATGTTTTAAAATCTAAATACTTACTCAAATTAACTTCTTCTGAGAAACCTATTTTGCTATTTAGTTTAATCAACTTAGTTTTTTTAGCACTCGCTTCAATAATGCCATATTTGTATAAGTTTTTATAATCATCAAATCCTATCGTATAAATAAAATTATATTTTTCATTTATGCAATTTATAAAGATTTCCTTATTACTAATTGTAATTTTTTCTGGCATACCTTGTTTTCTATCTTTTAATCTCTGAAAAAGTGTAGATATTTCATTGAAAATATCTTCAATCTTTAAGCTCTGTAAATGCTAAATCCACATCTAGTAAATTTACTACTTCCTTTTTTAATTTGTTGTCATATATCATTTTTTCGCCCTCCAAGTAAATCCCAATTTTTATATACATTTAAATTATTAACTTATATTTTTTATAAACAAAATATATATCGATAAATTCTTTGTTATCATTTATATGTAATTTTATAATTTAAATATACTTGATATTTTATCTTCCAACAAATACCTCTATATATCATTTCATAATTATAGTATTTAAGGCAATTTTCCTTCTATCTTACCATAATATAAAAGTAATTCTTCCTGCTCCATTACTATTCCTTCTTTTATCATATCTACTACATCTGGAAATTCATTTCTAAATTCCTCTTTTTCTAAATCTATGTGTCTAGCTCCTTTGAAACTCCCTTTTGTCATGCTTAACTCTTTTTTGCTCATTAACACAGGACTACACTCAGCACCAATGCTTCTCACATACTTAATAATATCTAATGTTAAATCCAATCCATCTTCATCTAAATCACTCCATACATAAACAGGTACTTGCTTATACTTTAGTATTTTTTTCAGGAACCTTCGTTTTGAATATGACAAGTATCCTTCCCCAAACATTATTAATATAGAAGATTCTTTATAATATTTCCTCTTAAGAAGTGATATAAATACAGCTGAGTTTTCAATAATAAAAATGCCTTTTATATTTGCTTCAATAATATTCAAACTTTTTATGGTATCATCTGTAATAACTACTGGATAGCCACAAATTCCCAGAAGTTTTTTACCATGAAGCTCTCCAGTAATGTTTCCATAAAAATACGTGCTCTCAGGCATTATACTTAAGTGAAGCTTAGTTAAGGATTCCCCTGATACCATAGAAATCTCTTTTTTGTATCTATCCAGCACTTTGCTGTTACCCCAAATTTGCACTGAAATTTCTCTCAATGTTTTATAAACTCCTTGTTCCTGGAGCACTACAGAATGTGCTAAAGTCATTGATACTGATTTGAAAGTAATCCATGCTTTTGCTTTAACTATTATGTTATCCACTTTATCTGTGAGAATACCTTCCTGCATGCATTTTTCTAGATGCTTAACAAGATGGTGTCTTGAATTCCCAACAATGTTAAGTATATTTCTTCTTAATTCCTCTAGCTTAAAATTAATATTATCAATATTATTTTTGTTTAGCTGCTCCTCTGCTCGTGGATCAATACAAACCTTCTGTATACTAAAGTAATTGCCTTTTCTCGGATTGTCATTTCTGTATATGATTTGAATTATCCCATCATTTTTAAGTATTTCCAAAGCATCTTCTATATCTTTTCTTTTACATTTATTTACAAGTCTTTTTACAATAGTATCAAACTTAGTAGGATTTTTTTGAACGAATTTAATAATTTCGTTCATTATATTATTTAATCCATGGGGTTTACCTAATGTTTTTTCAATACCTATAAAATTTACTCCTGAGTGAATTTCTTCTACCGGAAATGTCACACCTTTTATATAGCGTTTCTCTATTTTTATAAATGTATCCAAGCTATCCAACTCTCATTCTCTTAAAAATCATTGGTGGTGCAAATTCCTCATTAGGCTGACATACGCTTACCGAAAAACAGTGATTTATCCAATCAATTTGCCTTAAAGATTCTCCATGTTGATGTGTGATAAAATATTGAACATCTGTAAGCTGCAGCAAAGCTCCTACCTCATTACCACGGCTATCATCCAATCTTGATTTAGGTTCATCAAGAAACATTATTGGTACATTACCCCCTTCCTTTCTATCGTTAACAGCTGCCAATAATAACATAAGACTTGTACATGCCTTTTGCCCTGAGGACAATTCTGGACCATCAATTAGTGTAGGACTTTTTCCATCAAAACCAATGTATAAATAAAGCTCCCAATATTCTGGATCTTCTCCTTTCTCTTCAAGACGTCCTCTTGCTGTAGCTTTAAGTAATTCTGCAAGCTTTTGAAACTCTTCTACATAATCTTTTATAGTTACTTTTATGTGATGTCTTAATTCATTTAAAGAAGTAATACATTCTTCATTCCACTCATACCTTTTTTCTCTAAGCTCTTTAATATTTTCACTCATTTCATCTACTCTATTTTTCTGCGCATTAAGCAAGGTTATTATTTTCTCATTTAACTCTGGGTACTGCTCTTTAAATTCATCAATCTTTTTTCTCAACATATTGCATTGTATTATTAAATCTGAGGATTTATATACCTCTCCATTTTCATTTCTATAAGAAGGAGCTTTTATATCTTCCTTAATAAAGCATATATCATCATCATTTAATCCTTTAATATGCAAAATACTAATTATGCTATTAAATTCCTCTTTATTGTCTGATATATCTTTATTCAATTTTTCTATTTCATTTTTAAGTATTTTCATTTGTTGTTCTATATTACCAGCTTCACTGATATTTTGTGTAAGCTCTACATTCTTTAATTTATCATTTTTATGCTGATTTTCTTGTTCTGATAATACATTATCACGTTTCATCTTCAATGCATCCTGTTCAGTTTCTAACCCGATTTTTTGCCTATTCAACTCTACAAGTTCATTCTGATATTTACTCAAATTTTTTAGTTCATTAATATCTTCTATTAATTCATTTAATTCTTTCTCATCTTTACTTAAATCTTCAGCCTTAGTCTTTAGAGTCTTAACAAGCTCTTTTTGTTTTATAAGCTCCTCTTCTACTTCTTCTTTTTCGGTTTTAATAGCAAGTTTACCACAGCATAATGTATCACATCTTCTAAATATTGCTCCATCATTATCTTGCAGTAATCCTTCTTTAGTTATACTAACTATGCTTCGCTTTTGAAGCTCATGGCCCTCTTCCACAGTTTCCACTAAAAATACCTCATCAAGTCCTTTTAAGTATCCTGCTATTTTATCTGGACAAGAAATTTCTATAACCTGACTTATTGAAAGTAAATTATTACTGGATTTTTTATCTTTTTTCACATATGCCTTTGGAGTGCACACTCTAGCAGTATACTTCAATTTTTCCTGAAGTTTTTTAGCCTCAATGTATTCTTTTTGGCCAGTTACAATTACTCTAAAACGATTATTTCCTAGATAGGCTTCTACAGCTTTTTGCCATTCTTTAAATTCTGGTTTTACACTTATTGCATCAGCAAGAATTAAATGTTCAATATTAGCAGACTTTAATCCTACTAAGAAATTCTGCACATAATTTGGATATAAAGGTCTATTATTTATTAAATCCTCATACTTCATTTCAAGTTCTTTTAATAGATTCTTTGCTTTAGTAAATTCATATTCACTATCTCTTCTATGGTTTTGTACTTTACTAAATTTTTCTCCTAGCTCAATCGGGTCTTTCTTCTCAATTGCACATAATTTATCTACCTTTTTACCAATCACATCAAGTCCAGAATTTACTTGCATCAATTCAGGATTTAATTCATCTATCTTCTCATTACATTGTTCATATTCTCTTTTAGATTCTTCTATTTTTAAAGAAATAGCTTCTATCTCAGCATATAGATTTTCACACTTAAGATTTATTTGAATTAACTTTTCGCTTTTTTCTTTTATGTTTTTTTCTTTTTCAATAATATTATTTTCTAAAGTTTCAATGAAATTAGTCTTTTCAAAGTATTCAAGCTTCTTAGCTTTTAAACTATTGATTTCTAGGTGCTTTTCATTATAACGGTATTTATTGTATTGATTTACTTTATCTTGATAATCCAAAAATCTCAACTGCGCATCTTGAAGCTCCTTTTCAGTTCTCTCACATTCAATTTCAAGTCCAGCTAATGTTTGTTTAGCAGAACAATATTTCTCCTGTATTTCTTTCATACCTTTTAATTGAAATATTCTTTTAAAAAGTTCATTAGGGCTCAATTTTACCATGTCTCTTATAGACTCTGGATTCATTGCCATAAGCTTTCTAAAAGCAGTTGTAATACCAAGGCAATCTTCTAAAACCTTCTTATATTCTTCCTGTGTCTTCAATTTTTGTTTATAAGCTTTGTAATTATTAGCAAGATCAAATAAATTAGTAAATTCGCCATCAAAGACATAATATTCTTTGCTCCATCTACCCTCACTATTTTTGTAAACCCTGCAGCATACAACCACCAAATCTTCAAAATATCCGTATCTTTCAAAAGCTCTTATCCCGTCTTTTTCCATATTAAAAAATGCTACTCTTACAATTGACCAATTACT
The DNA here is from genome assembly GCA_964554365.1 of uncultured Clostridium sp. GTDB lineage: Bacteria > Bacillota > Clostridia > Clostridiales > Clostridiaceae > Clostridium_AM. The sequence goes on from CAZKOJ010000001.1 coordinate 6,007, forward strand.
TTTTGGATGAACATAATTTTCTACTTTTCTTTTGCTTTCAAAAGTTGTATCACCAAGAACTACCCTCAAGCCATCCCAAATTGTAGTTTTACCATGGCCTGAAGGTCCCACAAAAGCATTAACCTTCTCGCTAGCTGGATAAGGTTTTAAAGTAGTAGGTAAATATCCCCAATATGCAGTCATAAAATCCTTAATCATTTTCTTCCTTTACCTCATTTCTATCATCATTTGAGTTCTCCTCAGCTAACTTTTTAAACTTCTCCGATAAACCTAACAGTATAGCTTCCTGTACCTCATCCATCATTTCATTATGTATCATGTAAAGCGACGGCCCTGGAAAATATTTGCCATTACTTTCAATTACAAAATAAAGCCTTGCTAGCAACCTTAATAATGATTGTATTACTCCTTTAGAACTTGTTTTCCTTTTCTGAAAAAGTGTACCATAATTTAAGCTAATTTCATTTAAGGTTATATATAACTCTTCACTCCAATCAACTATACCTGCTTTTTTAGGAAATAATAGCTTTGTATATAATATAAATATTAAAGCTAAATGTCTCCTAGTTATTCCTCTGTAATACTTTGAAAACTTTTCAAAAGCGTCATGATTAAATTCTTTTTTTAATCTTATAATATACCAATCACAATAAGGATAATTTATTAATTCATAGCCCATAACAGCTAATGCATTTTGCACATCTCTGTATAGAATTGAATTTCTTTCAAAATAACCAGCGTCTTTTTTAGAAATCCATCCATAATGAAATAGAGAACAAATTCTCTGTACTTCACTACTAACAACACATTCCATTAAATTTCCCTCCTCTTAATTATAGTTTCAGTTATCTTTTCAACGGGCCCTTCAGTTAAGTCTTTTACATTATCTTTTATATCTAATTGAAAAATATCAGACTTATCTGTATATTTATTTGTATTTGAAGATAGCTTAATCATTTGACCGGTTTTATACATTGCTGTACCAAAACTATCACTTGATTTAAATACTACCTGTTCAATTGGTGCTTCTCTCTTATCTACCATATTAAACAATAATTCTTGATAAAATACATCCATAGGATCATCTACTTTTTCAATAACTGTAACCTCTTCAACAAATTCTACTTGGGGAGGAGGTGGTGTAGCTATCATGTAATTAGGCTGTGAATTAATAAATGCCTCTGTTTTAGTTATAACTGTCTCCTCCCACAATTGGTTAACAATTTTAGGTGAAGCAAACTTATTTAAAATCATCTCTGCCATAATCTCTAAATTTGCAGAAGCTAAAAAATCATCTATCATTTCAAGAGATATATAATCAGCCATTGCAGATTTGGTATTACTTAAAATATCACTTACCCCAACTTGAAGAATTCTTGAAATAACATCTATAATCCCACTCATAGCATAATGAGCCTCATGTCGCTTCTCAAACCTTGAAAAAATACTACTTTCTCTTTTTCTTAATAATTTCTTTAAATCTTGTATATTATTTTTAATCTTTGCAGATTGCTTGATTATTTCAACTATTTCTCTTTGATTTCTTTTTTGAAGTATTCTCTCCATTTTATCTTGAAACTTCCGAAGCTCCCCAATAATAGCTATATGGTATGCCATATCCTTTTCTTCATCTGAAAGATTGTAGTATTCTATAATTTCGCTTTCAGCATTTATTAATGAAAAACTGTCCGCTTCAGACATTTCTCCACGAATTAGAGAAGTAAATAGAAATTTAACAAAACTTTTAACCCTATCAGGCATTTCAAAATCTATACCATTAAACTTAATCCATTCTTTTCTACACAAATGATCTACTACCTTTTTTCTATTATACTCAGACATATAACTTAGTATATTATAAAGCTCGTCCTTACTGAAAATACCAAAACTTTTTATAATAGTTAGACTAGAAGCTAAGATTAAGGTTATTACTTCTTTGTCTTTTATAGTAAAGACATCAAATAGTTCATAGTATTGTTCAATTTTTTTAGCTGCTTCAATATCTGGATGATTCAGATCATAACAAAACTCATTATTTCTATTTGATATATAATCACGGCCTTGAGTTTCCAAAATATTAAATACCCCCTTCAAAATTCAAATTACGCCTATTGGTGATTATTACCAAATACAAATTTTATATACTAAATATATAAAAAGAAGTGAAATTCCTCCACTTCTTTTTACAGACTTACTATAACCTTTATTTATATATTACACTAACGTTATTTTAAGCGACCTTATAACTATTTTGTAAACTTAATTGTTTATTTATTAACTTTATTTCTTCTCCAACATCATCAAACTTAATCCATAGATCAGCACAATATCTTCCTAAAATATGTGCTAAAGTGTTATAAGGAACATGGAGTCTCTCATCACCACATCTGCCGTTATCCCAAGATTTGTTACCTTTTTCGTAATATTGCAGCAAGGCTTCAATAAAATCAACATTATAAATTTGCTTTCTACCATTATAAATACAACTTTCCATAGCCATATCCAGAATTCCCGTATTTGTTTGAATTTCTCTCTTTTCTTTTGTTGAATAAAACCTAAAGTCATCTAAATAATGATCTAAATCATCCAAACAATCAACATGTTCCTTCCTTAACCTGTAAATGGCCAATTCAGCATTAAGATTATTTTTTACAAACAAATTTTTAAACATGTCTGTATTGCTTATAAGAAAACTTAAGTATACATATTCCGTAACAGGATTATCACACTTATTTGCAAAGATCTCAGAATCCTTTATAAATTTTTTTGATTCCTCCGATAATTCTATGCCAAATAAACTGATATAATTTTCTAAGTCTTTTATTACTTCTATAATATGTATATCCATATTACCAACTCCTTACCATATTTATATCTGTATTTTGGACAAGCTTCGGAATTTTATACATATTACAGAAAATTTATTGTGAATTTTTAACTTTTATCTAAAAGCTCTAATTGCAAAAGACTGCATTCAAAATAAACTTTGAATTTAATTTGGATGCAGCCTTTTTATCTATTATGAAATCGAATCTTATTATATCAGAATATATAATTCTTAAAGTACAGAATATATTTCTCAAGCTGATTTCTCATTTACTGAAAATATCTTATTTAACTTCTTTGTGGTCTTTTCATAAATTTCGTCTTCACTAAGTAAATCTAATATATAAGTACCGCCTAATATATTAAAATATTTAATTAGTTCATTTTGTTCTTGTCTCTTAAGACTCACTTGAGGGTCCTTCATCTTATCCACTGTCCAACGATATTGCATGTATGTCCAAAATTTATCATGAGCTAAGCCAGCCCATATCATCAGTTGCTTGTGTTTCTGTTAAAAACTTTAAGTTCAAATAAATCCTTTATGAATTATCTCTTTTAACTTATCTCTCAATTCATATTTTATAAGTTTAAACATTCTAGCTTCTTTATTATATTTGGAAGATATTCTTTATTTTTCATAATTGATCATAACATCTATAAATAATCCTTTTAAATCCATAAAACGCCTCTAACTTCTAGCCCTGTTCTTTACTAGCACTATCACTTACACTCTTTGATAATTCTTTTAAATCCTCTGTAAGCTCTATGTACATAAGTTCAAAACCATCTAAGAACCCTTTTGTTTTTTCTTCAATAATTCTAAAAAATTCTTCATTGGTAAAGGCTAATATTTTTCTTCTAGCATTAGTTAAATTCATCATATAACAACACTTGTAAATAGTATTTATTTTTCCTATTGGCAATTTTCCGCTCTTTGAATATCCACTACTAGTAGAAATTGAAAGTACAATACTTTCATTGACGTGATATACTAAAGTTGTAACAAAGATTTTAATATGAATTTCCAATACTGTATTTTCGGCTATGATGACCTTTTTATTTTAATACAATTTGTGGATACTGAAATTTATACTGATATCCAGTGTTTTGAGCTAAACTGTGGAACCCTTGATGATTTTCATATTAAAATTGTTGGAGAATCTACAAATGGAGAAAACTATAAATGTTCAAAGGTATCATTAAAAATACTCAAGAAATAAATCCTCTTCTAGTCCTTATGTAAAATAACAGTAGAGTTAGAAATATGCTACTAATTCATTTTACCTATTGTATCCAAGTAGGCGAGTTGCCTAGTTGGCAACTCTAACCCTCATAGAAATCGAAATACTAATTTATTTACAATTACTCTAACTCAAATACCTTCTTAGATAGATCCTCTGCACTTCCATAGAATAAAATAGATAGCTTACTCCAAATATCACTTGGCATAGTAATTGTATCAGGTTGATTTGATATAGGAATATATACTATTTTCGCTCCCTGCTCTACAATAAATTCTAATTTTTCATATAGGTTAGATGTCTTTATCAAGTTCCCATTTACCGTCATACTACCAAGAATAACAGTTTTGGATTTAATTGGTCTATTTATAAATATAGAAATCATACTTAAATAAAAAGATGCACCTATTTCCTGATTACCACCAGAAGAATTCTCATCAATTAATTGAGTTATATATATATGTTCTGATAATTTATTTGTAACTCCCATATTATTAGCATTGGATTTAATATAGTTATAAATATTTTTTATTGTTTCTTTTGTTTCCAATGATGGTCTACCTGTAATTTCATATGAACCATTCCCCCTAATAGAATTAGTTTCTATTTTCAATGGAAACATTCTATCATCCTTTGTTATCACAGTATAAATTTCACCAATATCAAGCTGAGACACCATACTACCTATGCCACTTGTCATTTCTTTCAAAAATACTTGTTTAGTAGTTTGGTCTTCTTTTGACAAATACTTAAATGTAGCACCAAAAAATTCTAATCCACCTCTACGTTTTAGTTGCTCTTTTACTCTCATTCTACCTTCCATAGCAAATTCTAAGTATTCTTTCAATTCATCGGCAGCCACATCTAAATCAGGATGTAGAAGTTTCAGCAATCCTGATACTGTTTTTCTTATAGCCTTTGTATCTCTGGAGCTTAAACTTTTATCTAAAGTAAAATATTTATCTATTGCATCAGAATATGACCTTTTTCTAAAATCATGGAGAATCTTAGAGAAGAAATCAGAAATAAATCCAAAATCAATTGAATAATATTCTGTTTTCATCTTTGGCATTTCCCAACCAGGTAAATAATAATGAAATCTATCTATAATAGCAGGAGTCTGTAATTCATCAGCAAGTGTTGCAAATAAGTTTCCACCTTGCTCCCATACTTGTAGCGGATTGTCAATATTACCTACAAAGACCATTGATGCTTTACCTTCTATACGCATTTTATCCCTTGCAAAGTTTCCAGATTCCATATACGTTTGTAACATCGCAGGGCCTTGTGGGTCATCAAATTTAACATTTGCAACTTCATCAAATGCTACAACATCCCAAATCCCAACTAACCCAACTTCTTTTTTTGTTAAATTATAAAATAAAACTGGTACCGTGGCTTTACCTCCAGCTACAAGCAAACTATACGGTGATAATTCGTTGTATGTATATGATTTACCTGTTTCACGAGGACCAAGCTCAATCATATTATAATTAGTTTCACAATGAGGAATAAGACGAAGTAGCATTAAAAGCTTTTGTCTTAGATCAAATTTATCTGGATTTAATCCTATGCTATTTATTAAAAAATCAATCCATTCATCACGTGTAAATTCTTTTCTTTTTTCAATATATTCTTCTACTTCATCAGTAGAAATCTGCATAGGACTAAATTTACCAACTATAACAGGATATTTGGAACTATCTTCATTTTTCTCAAGTCGAATAAGTCCCCACATGCCACCCTCTAAAAGACCCTTATATTTTCTAATCCACTCATCATCAACTAAAATGTCCTTTATTCCTGCAGTATTAAGCATGCCGATATACATATCTTTTTTAAGATCAACATCAATAAGTAATTTATCAATTATTACAATGCTACCTTCAGTTTTTATTGCATCCTTTATTTTATTTTTATCTTCAGGTAAAATATAATGTTTATTCAAAACATCTTTCACCTTATTCACTACTTCTTCATTAGTTAAGCCTTGATCAGAATATTGAGATATAAGATATTCAAGCACATATACTGGAAGTTTTATACTACTTTTCAAGCTATTTACTATGCCCTTTTTCACTACTTTGTATTTAAATACACTTTGTACTTTATCTTGCAAACTCATATACAATCCTCCAAATTAAAATATATCTAATTCTTTATCTATTACTGTATTACCTGACTTTTTAATGGTAGTTTTTTCTGTAACCGTACCATTATTAACAGTAATTAAAAATTCATCACCTTTGTTATAATTTCTAATTGGAACTCTTAGCTTAAAGTTGTCATCATCAATAATTGTCATAAATATTTTTTGAGTACCTGCATATACAATACATTCAAAACCTTTTGCTTTAGAAATATCAGCTTTTAACTCATTATAAGCCTCAATATTCTCAATATACTGTTTCCCTGTTTCTAACTCAATATATTTTTCTGCTTTAAACAATAATGCAGTAATAATATTTTCTTGTAATGATACTCCACCATGAGTATATCGTGTTGTCTGGCGAAGAGAATTAATGCTATTTATAAAGCATATATTTTTATCTTGTAGCTCAATAAAATCCGCTACCATTAAATCATTTTTGTAAAACATAGTATCAACTTTTTCATTGGATAAACGAATTAAATATCTACTTTTTTTCTTTTGTGATTCTAAGTCACTATCCTGAACTTTTATTTTCTTTTCAATATCTATAAAACCGTGGTCACTCAATATCATAACATCAAAAGTTCTATCCATAGAATAGCTTATAATAGTTTTAAGTTCATTTACTGCTAAACTTATTTTTTGAGAACTATCATAACTGTGCATAGCTTTGTCCACATCATTATAAAAACAGATAACGCTACCATCACAATTACTAGTCTCTTTGAAATCTTCAAATGAAATTACACTACATCCTAATAACTCTGATAATTTTTCAATTCTCCACTTTATTATACCAGTTATTAGCTTATCGTTTTTAGTTAACTCAAATACATTATTAGAATTTATTCTTAACTTTTCATCTGTGATAAAATAACCATTCATGCAAACTTCGGTTTCAGTTGGAAGTAGGGAAAATACATCGTAATCTATTACTTCATTACACTTCATATCATTAAGCAATCTTTTTGCAATTTCATACCTAAGACCATCTACAAAAATAAATACTGTATTTCTTCTAAACTTCAATTTTTTCAACAATTCATCTTGCCTGAATACTTGCGAAGCATCCTCCAATAAATCATTATAGCTAGCAATATATTTACCATTTATATTGCTAATAACATTAAAGTACATATGCTTCAATTCTTCCATAACATTAGCTTTTTTTACTTTAATATAAAAATCAAAGTTATATGAAAGTTCTTCATATAAAGCCGAAACTTCTCTATAAATACTATCAATTTCATATAAATACTCTTTATATTCTTTGATAGCTGTACTTATTGTATTAGTAGGAAAGGTATAAGAAACATATTTTTTCACAAGCTTGTTCAAACAACGAATCTTATTTATAAATAGTGCTATATTTTGCATTGTTTTAGTCCATAACAAAGTATTATCTATATAAATATCACAATACTTTTCTATATTACTAGCAATATAATTTTCAAATAATATTGGAATTGTATATGTAATTTGTCTAGTGTTTTTATTTTTAAACTTCTTATTTATTTCTAAAATTTCTTTTTCAAAATAAACATTATTCATCTTTATAAATTCAAATATTTTGTTTAATTCTTCTATACTAATTCCAACTATACTGTCATTAAATTCCACCCCAAAATCATCCTTATTTTGAGATAGTAATAAGGTAACAAGCACCTTTTCAAATAAATCCTTATTATTTTCAATTTCTAAAATATTAATATTGTAACTATCTTTAATGGTCACAGCAATCTCATCATATAAATATAAAGCTTTTGCACTATCTACACTAAATTCACCTTTTATAAATGCTATCATTAAATCTTTTGGTGTGCTAACCCTCCCCATAAAAACTTTAACCAAACTGCTTTTTAAAATTTCATTGGTGATAATTTCATTATTTTTTATATCAGATATTACTGCATCAAAATTATCAATTAAAATCCTGTATTGTTCGCCTATAAGTTCAATGCTACCACTTAACTTTTCTTTTATTTCATCACAAAAGTTAAACAACAACTCAGGTGTAATGATAACATAATTTAATTTATTAGATGCAACATAGGCATCTATGTTTATATTAAATTTACTGTAAATAGCACAAATTTCATTTGTAGTAAAATCCCTAATACATTTTTGTAATTCTATTTTAGAATCATTTTCTAAAACAGCAATATTTAATTTTCCGCCTAGTTTATAAAATATATTTTCATAAATTTTATTTTCATCATATATGAAGGCAGGGATAATTCCCGCCTTATTTTTTATAATTTTTTCAATTATGCCAATTAGCCTATCCATAATTATCCCTACCTAACCATAAATATTATTCTATTACTTTCCAATCATCTAGTGTTTTAACACTACTAGCTAACAATTTCTCTTGTTTTTCAAGCTCTTTTCTTTGACTTGAAGTAAGTTCTGTTTGTAGTTTTTCTTTTACTGTTTGTAATTGAGGTCTATACACATCATTATTTAGTCGTCTAATTTCATTTTGCATAACATATTTTTTATCATCTTCAAACTCCAACAAGAAATGTGTTAAATGCCATATTACAACCTGTTTATTTACTCCTGTTCCTGCAAGAACTTTTTGCTGTAATAGAGGTTCAACTAAGTCCTTACTGCCTTTTCCGGCAAGAGTAACATTTCCAGAGCCTATTTTTACACCACCACGAATAACATCAATAATAGTTTTTCCTAAAATAGCTTCTATTTCTTCAACTATGTTATAACCATTAGTAAAAGTCTTTTCTATATGCTGTTTTATTAAAGTTTCAATCTCCTCATCTAAATATAGCTTTGCAGGTTCATTAATTAAAATATCTTTTGCAATTGCTCTAATATAGTTTAACGTAACTTTCTTTATATCATTGTCTTTATTGTACTTTGGTTGTGTATTTGGTAATTCTTGTTCAATAACCTTTATGTCTTGTTCATCAAGCTCATATATTTTATAAATAATTTTGTCTATTTCAAGCTGCAAATTATAAAGCTCATTTTCAAGCTCATTATATCTATTTATAAATATTTCATAAGCTTCATTTACAGTTTTAGCACCATTGCTAAAACCGTATGAAAGCTCTACTTCGTGATAGAAATCTGATACATAATTAAATCCGAGTAGATATTCTTTTATTTCTCTCGCTCTATTTGTTTTATCAATAACTAATTTCTCATATTCTTTATCGGGGGTTTTATATGGTAATCTCTGCATATCCCCAACTTGAAAATGCGGACTCGGATTTAATTTCTTTAATAAATAATTGGGAAACTTCGAATTAATAAATCCAAGTAAATAATCATAATTTATTTCTTCTGAAAAAATACAAGAACCTGTTGTATCAAATATACAACCACTAGGTAATTTTCTTGCACTAAACCTACTTTCACTTGTGATATCACTATATGTTATTCCTTCTCCGAAAAAATATTTTTGATTTTTAATAGTTCTTGTTTCACTTCCGTACTTTTCTTTTGCCTCTTTTTTTATTTCATATCCATTATTTGCCCAATTAATGCATACAGTGATATTATTTGCCCATTTTTCGCAACCTTCACCTTTTGCATAAGGGTAAAAATCAACACCTAATTTATTTTTCGGAACTTCCCATTTATTTCTGAGGTATTTATTATTATTTCCCGTAATCATACCTTGTTTAATTTCTACAATTTTATCTAATGGTTTATATTTAACAAATATATTTTGCAGATTCTCAGTGAAATCAAATATGAATGGATATCCTGTAATAGTTTTGAAGACTTTTTGAGCAATACTACTGTAATTTAACTCTATTTCATTTTCAAATTGTGTTATCTTATAATTATCACAACATGCCACTATATTACTAGCATTTTTACTAGATCTAATTGCTATCAGTACTGCTGCACTTACAGCAGGTCCATCAAAAACTCCTATACCTAACTTTATTAATTTTCTAAAAGCAAATTGGGTAAGCATTAATTCTCTAATTTTATCGTGACTATCTAGTGTCATAAAAGAATCAGAGCCAACAAATCCCAAAAATCCATTTTTAATAAGCAATTCCTCAGCTCTTGCAACAAATGCTTCAAATAAGTTGTTATAGTATTTAGGATATTCTTTTTTTAGGAAAGTTGATGTTGTTTTATTCATTTTCCTAATGCCTAAATATGGAGGGTTCATAACAACTACATTGAATTTATTCCTAAAAAACAGCCTAGCATCTCTTTTAGCAATAATATTTTGTGTAGAAATATACTTACCAATGTCCTCTGCTGTATATTGTCTTTCATTAAGTTCTATTTCAGTATTAAAAAATGAAAGCTGTAACTCTTCTTCTTTATCATTTTCCCAACGATAAAGAGAATTTGCTTTCAAAATATTCATATTAAACAAATTGAAATTTTTTATATTAGCATCACTAGCTTTTTTCTTTGCTTTAAGCCATAAATTTAGTGCTGTTACCTGTAATGGTTCCCTTTGAATATCCACCCCAAAAATATTTTTTTCTAAAATAGAATTAATAATAATGTTATCACTCCACTGGGGATGTTCCTCCTTGTATAGCTCATAAAACACATCAAAAGAATAAACTAAGAAATTACCAGCTCCGCAGGCAGGATCTAAAAGTTTTATAGTTTCTATCTTTTTATTCTCTTCAAAATATGGCTTTAACGTATTATCAACTATATATTTTACAACCCATCGTGGCGTATAGAATTCCCCAAACTGTGCTTGTTCTTCCTCAAGATTGGTTAGTATTTCGTTATAAACTCCATCTTTATATGAAATATCTTTATTCTTTTTTGCTGATTTTGTTTCTTCATCTTTGATATCCACCCAATATTGATATATCCAACCTAAGAAATCATCTTCAAAATACTCTTCATCCTCAATTTTATTTATAGTGAAAATAATTTCTTTTAATCCATCGAAATCAGGGTGAACTAAGTTGTGCTCATAGTCTTTAAATAACAATGGTACTTCTTTTGCCATTTCCTTGGATAACTCTGAAAACATAAATATAAAATTGTAATATTCAGTGTCCTCTTCTTCATTATCCTTTTGTTCCATAAGTGCAATAGAATCTTTATATTTTTCCGCTAAATCTGTAAATGCAATTGGCGATACACTATTAAAGTCAGGTAATATTTGGTCATAAGCTCCACCATCTAAAAGCCCTTCTAGAACTTTGCTAATAAGCCCCCTTTTCTCCATAGTCTTAAAACAAATAAGTATATGTAAAAAAGTTCTAGCACTATCTTGGATGTAAGCAATATACTCTTTTTTATTACCTGCTATATTTTTACCATCAAATAGACTAACGAGGTTATTTTTTATAACTGTATCATATTCACTAAGTGGCTTATCTGCTGTTATGTTGCCACTAATATCAAATCCAAACTTTTCCATTTTCCCTGCTATATCTTTTATAATAATTTCTCTTAATTTGGAAACTACAGGCTTTAATGTTGCTCTTGACATCTTTTGTACCCCCCTATAATTCTAATGTAATCTTTTTACCAGACTCTAAATCTTGTTTTATTTTATTTTTTATATCATTAAACACTATGTCAAGCTCCTCTAGTTTTTCCATGCTATCAATATTGATAATCTTACCATTAGAATAAGACTTAAATTTTTTTGATACACGATTATTTAAATGCGGAGTACTTTGTGATGTTTCTTTTTGTTCACCTTGAGGTGCCTTTGGTTTTTCTTTTACTTGTTTTTCTAACTCATTTTGATCATTAAATAGATGAACTTGCTTAGATGCTGTTGTTTTAGTATGACTTAATTCATTCATTAACATTTTTAAATCATCTAATGTACCAATATTTCTAACCTTTAGTCCCTCAAAAGCAAAATCATTTAGCTTTACAAATTTGATAAGGTTTATTACTTTACTTTGTTGCTCCTGTGTTATCTTATTCCACTCAGGAAGTGATTTAACATCTGCTACAATAGAATTATATATTTTCTCATACTCTTTGTATTTTTCATTAAATGCAATTTTATATTTCTTTAGTAACTCATCATAGCACTTTATTTCACCTGATATAAACTTTTCTGATATTTCCTTTACTCTACCATCTTCTAGATTACCATAATTTTTAAGTAAACTAAAAACATTACAAATAACGGAAATCTTATCCTTGTTGTCTGAAATATAAATTACTTTTTTAAACTTGTATACTGTTTTACTATCACATATCTTTTTATTGAAAGTAAGAATAATATCTTCTGAATCAGTTCTCTTTTCAATATCACTTGAAATAACTGATACAACTGATATTTCATCTTTTACAGTTTCAGAAATTATTTCTGAATATATGTCGATATCGACATTTACAGTTTTTCTTGTTAGCATTTTAATCTTTTCAGCAACATCTTTTAGTTTAATTGCTACAACCATATTAGAGTCTATGGATTTTATAGTTATAATAGCTTTCCTAATTTCTTCATCTGAAATATTTATTTTGGTAAATTTGCAACTATCAAATATATCCCTTTTTCTTGGAGCAAAAGGGCCATTCTTGCTGGTTAGCTCTTGATTATCTTCAGGAATAGAAAACGCTCTACCTTCACGAGCAATCTTTAAATCACTGTTTTTTACAGCAAGGGCTGTAAGTATCTTAATAACATCAAGATCCCAACCATATTTCCCTTTGGAAAATTCATCAACTACACTAGCTCCATCTTTTTCAAATCCACCATCAGGGAATGAATTTAAAAACTCATTATAGTATCTATTACCTGTATTAACTGCCCCGTTACTATCAATTAAATCTAAATTTTTTAAATACGCAGCATTCATTTTAACAGTTGGGCTTAATATTTCCTTACTAATAAAAGTATCTACTTGCTCTCTTAGCATTTTTCCAAAGAACATAGTATATTTCTTTTTCAACATTTTTTCACACTCAGCAGTCATCCTTTGTGGTGCAGGAGTTGAAAAATCTTTATTTTCCTGCCCATTGTATGAAATAACTGAGTATTCAAAACATTCTTCAATCATTTTATCAATGTCACCATCAACAGCTGTATCTCGTTTAGTTTCAATTTGTATTCTTAAGGTTTGATCAATACCAAAATCTGCTTCTCTTTTTAGAGCTTCATTCATTTGTAAATAGAACTCAGTGGCTTTATATAAAGAATTTCCATCATATTTTTTATCAGGTATTATAAATAACTTTTCTTTATTGTTACTAGCCTCAAAAGCCTGATTTTTAATCTTTTCGATATCATTTTCAAAAGGAATACATGAATAGGTATTTGGAAGTTCATTACTAATATCAGATGTCTTCAAAACAAATGCAATCTCTTTTGAAAAATCATTTATTTTTGCCTTAATCGGATATTTACCTGCATTAGCTTTATCAGTACCTGTAAAAATTTTATATATTTTTCTATTTATACAATCTCTTATTGAAGATTCAGTTATTGATTTTATGTCTGTTATCATTCTCCATATATCTGATTCTTTTTTTGTAATTGGTCTGTAAAGTCCACCTTGATTATTAATAAAGTTTTCTTTTATTAATATTTCTAAATAGTCGATTAATTTATTCTCATCAGTAATCATATTTTCACTGTACACAAAAGGTAAAATCACACTAGTTTTTACACCTTCTGGCTTCACTTGTGATAGCAAAACGATAGCTTTTAGTATTTTTAGTAGAGGTACTTTATCTACAATTTTATTCTTCCCATCAGTTATTGGCGCACCCTCTAAACTATTTATTAAATCGCTATATTCTTCCTGAATACTTCTCTTACTTTTTAATTCTTCATAAATTAGTTCAGTATCAACAAAACAACCTAGTTCTTTATCATATACTTCTGGATTCTTAACTATAGACTTAATAGTTTTCATCATATTTCTTGCAGAACCCTTACTCTCGTTTTTAAGTAGTTCTTTCATATAAGCAAGTTGAAAAGGATAGAATGGATAGGAAGAAACAATATTTGGCACTTCAATTTTCCCATCTTCAGTATCAGATAAATAAGCACCTGAAAATAAATACTGGAGCTTTGCTATATTAATACTGTTTTCTATTTCTTTTGCTGCTTCATCAGTTTTTGCAAGGTATCTTCTTTTAACTATCCAAACCATTTCCTCAGGATATAGTATTTGTTCCTGCCCAAAACGATGAATCATTCGCTCCGCTGTTACAGTTGATAACAGTTTTGTTTTAGCTTCAAGAGAAGTTACTACAAACCAAATATCATTATTTAAGAGCTCTATTAATCCCTCAAATTTACGAACCTTTTCTCCTGTATCTAAAACATCTAAAATTTCATCTACAAAAATAAGCATTCTTTTTTTACCTGAACTTTTTAATGTTTCTTTTAAAAATTCTGCAACATCCATTGCTGAATACTCTTTATCTTCATCAAAATCAATATCTAACTGTCTTGAAATTTCTTTTGGTAAACAATCTACGATAGTATCTCCTGTTTTTGTTATATGATTAGCAGAAAAAATAAAAGTCAAATAATCACTTGGATTAATATTTCCAATTAATTCTGCAATATCGCTACTAATGACCTTTTCTTGTATTTCCTTAACTACATTTAACTTCTCCATTTTTCCTGTTTCATCTTTATATTCTAGTGATTCCTCAGTAAATAGTGTGTGTATTACTTTTAACAAATGTGATTTACCGGCACCAAAGAAACCTCTTATCCAAACGCCTGGTCCTATTTTATCACGATATTTATCTTGTAAAAATTCACATTTCATTTTTAAATTTGGAAACATCTCTAAATCATCAAAGAAATATGCAACAAAAGATCCTAAAATATCCTCTACATTATGAGTAATAACATATTCATCAATATCAAGCGCAGTTATATCTCTATCAACTGTTGTTACATCATTAAAGACTCTTTTAATATCTCTATCAAAAGCCTCATATACTTTTTTCATTATGTATACCCTCCTTAATAATTTGACTTATAGTCAAATATACAGCTACTAAAACTATCTTGAGATAGCTTTATTGTTCTACCATTTGTTGTATCCGTTTTATAATACTTATATTTATTTGATTCATATTCTTCCTTTTGCCCTACGGTCATCCAGATTACTGGTATTTCTCTTTCTATAATTAAATAATGTTCATACATATACGCTGATAAAAAATGTATTGGATCAAACTCATTATTATAAAGTTCAGCGTCTTCTATTATTAGAATCTTTTTAGCTTCATTTATCTCAATAAAAGAGATAATATATTTTTCTAAAGCTTGGCAAAGCTTTCTTTGGAATTTTGGGCTCTCATTACCATACTTACTCTCTAATTCAGAAAGTTCATCCCCAACATTAACCCATTCATCACTTTCAAAAAAGTTGTTTATATTTATAATTTCATTAGATTCAAATTCATCTTTTACTTTATTTTGAGCAACCCCACAAAGCATTGGTGTATCAAAAAACATTAAACGAATTGGTCTTGATGGTGGTCTAGTGATAACTCTATTAATTTCGGCTAATATCTTATTTATAGTTTTCTGCATAATGTAATACCCCCATTTTATGTTTTGTTATTGTATTTATATCCCCCAGTTTGTTTGTATCTATTAAACCTTTAATTTTTGCTCCAGTTACCAAATATTCTATATCAAACTCATTTAGTAAAAATCTTTTATATATAGGAGAAATATACACTTCTTTAGCACTTATGCATTCACCATCAAAGTATAAATATAATGTAAATACAAACCATTCAGGTGTAAGACTAGGTCTTTTTATAGTTATCTTGTCTTCACTACTGTCTATCCATCCAAAGCTTTCAATATTTTTGTACAGAGTATTTCGAACCTTTGTCATACTTGAATCTGAAATACTATCTTTAAGTTTAGGTGGTAACATTTCACTGTGCTGCTCAAAAACTATTTCAAAAAATCTGTCTATGTCCATTTGTGTAAAGATTTTTTGACTAAAATTATTAAAATTATCATAAATATAGGTTTCCATAAATAATTTTGCCAGTGTTTCATATTCTAAGTAAAACACTAGTAAATAATTGTTTTTTTCTTGTGCAGAAATGTTTGAGTTTAAAATTTTAGAAAGTGCTAAAATTCTTTCTTTGTCATTTCTTAAATATCGTGCCTTTATGGCTTCAAAAACACGCTTTGCTGAATTAACTTTTCTATCACCAAATATTTCTCCGCTTTTTATTTTTTCCGATATCTCTAAAATATCAAATTTATCATCAATGTATTTAAATAGTTCTAAAGTTTCATCAACCCATGCACTAACAGTAGTCCATTTTATTTGTTCCATATCATCACCCATTTTCTAATTAAATAATTACATTATTTCATGTATCTTATAAAACAGATTTAGTATTTTCATCTGGTAAAATATCCATCATATCACCAATATTACATTCTAAAGATATACAAATACGACTTATAACATCCATACTAACTTGCTTGTCTTTACTCATTTTTGCAAGTGTAGAGGTGCTAATCTCTGATAAATTAATTAAATCCTTTTTTTTCATCTTTTTATCAATTAATAATTTCCATAATTTATTGTAACTTACAGCCATTAATTCCCCCCCTTGTCTATTCTATTAAGTAAAATTATAACATACCTTATTTAAAATTACGATTAAAACTTTGACATCTCAAATTAAAAGTTCGATTATGGGCAACAAAGCTTGTTTATTTACTCAATAGTAACACAAGATGCCACTTTGTAAATTGAAAAGCAATCTTTGTAACTGACAACTGAATATTTGTAAACGAAACGCCACTTTTGTATCCGAAATGCATGTTTTGTAAATGAGATGCAGTTTTTGTAACCAAAATGCAGTTTGATTTTTCACATTTATTGAAGTATTATATTAAAAATAAGTATGCCAAATGGAGGTCGACTCCCTCTCGATTTTTTTGTAATCGGAGAATCCACCCCTTAATTCCTTAGATAGATTAGTGGTTGGCGGCACGCATTTTTATTATTTTTTTAGAAGAGTAGGTTTTAACATGATGTCACTGGCGGCAACCGGTGCGCATCCAAGTTTATGCAAAACTTCTTCTCCGTGATAAAAGCTGAATGTTTCGTATGGACTGCGATTATTCAGCTTTTTTCTTTTGTATGAATTAATATGATTCATCATTAGGTTGATATTTTCTTGGGTAAGGTTATTAAAACTTGTTCCTTTCGGAAGTACTCTTCGTATTAATTCATGATTTACTTCAATAGCTCCTTTTTGATAAGGGCTACCTGCATTACAGTAAAATACATTAGTACGCCAAAATGGTACAGATTCCCGATATTCTATTGCTTTAGGATTCGAGAACTCACTCCCATTATCCGTAAGGATAACAGGAAAAAGTCTACTGAAAGTGTCTTTTCCCAGTTCTTTATCAAGCTGATTAAAAATATCAGTTACAGACTTTGAGGTATTTGCATCTCTTAAGAATGCTAACATTAAACTGCAATCCACGAAGTGAATGGTCAAGAGGCATTTACCACCTTTGCTGCCAATCACAGAATCCATTTGTACCACTGCAGTATCAGGGTTCTTTTCAATAAACGCACAGAAAGCTTCGTAATTGCGACCAATGCGACAGCCTTTATCCACTTTGAATTCAGGCTTCTTATAACGCTCACGGAACGTGACTTTCCTTGGAAGATCAATGTTCCTGACATCAAAAAGACACGCATCGATGTAATTATAAATGGTCTTTTCACTACACATAAGTTCGTCCTGATGGTTAATGTAAATCTGATTTACAGACTGGCCATTTTGAACAAGTGGCGAAATAATCTTATTCAATCTGGCGATTTCATCTTCAGATACACACAAGCCACTTCGTGACTGTGATATAGATTTATGTGCTTTGATGTGGGCATGCTCTGCATCATATATATTTTTTAAAAGTGTACATTTACAAATTGTTTCACAACCGTTGCAAACATAAGGAACTCTGAATCTGGCAGTGCAAACTTCTTCAATAAACTCTGGACAGTTTGAATTACAAGAAGTACAAAGCTTACAGTAGATAGACGATTTTCTGGTGCATTCTTTGCCACAGACGTTCTTATTTCTACAGTTAATACGATTCTTACAAGCATTGAATTGAAATCCAGGGTAACCTGTAGCAATTTCCAATTTAAATTAATCATGTCCATATTAATTTACACAAACCTATAGACGTTCTCTGGTAGTTGGATTTTTTCCCAGCCTGCGGCTAATTTCTTTAAAGGAAAGACTCTCTTTTAAGTATTTTTGCAATTCAAGTCTTTCTTCATAAGTAAAAAATTTAGACATATATATCCTCCATTCTGCTGCCAACAATCATAGGATATATAAAACAAAACTAATGAGCAAACAAAAGATTGGTAATTAACCAATCTTTTGTAAGCTAGGATGCAACCACCTAGCGGATAAATATTTATTATTATTAATACAACCTAGTTTGTGTCGGAAGGGTTGCATTTCGATTTACAACTGAGTCTCTTTAAAAATTCTAATAATCATATTTAATACCTATTTTGTTATTCTTGAGTTAATCAATCATCGCAATCCCCTACTATAATTATTGTTTTCAAATAATCTGTAACAATTTTCTTTTGACTTTTCAAAACAATCCACCATCACCTTAATTAATTTTTCCTAACTTATAAATCCATAATATTAAAGATCTTGCTGAAAAATATTTTATTCCTCCCACACCTTCTCCAACACAATCCCCTTCTCAAATCCGCCTCGTTCCTCTCTTTTCTCATCCCTCTTCTTAATTAATTCCTCTTCCGTATACCCCAAAGCCTTAGCCATTCCAAAAATTACTTCCATCAAATCCGCCAATTCTTCTATGTTTTTGTCTTCCTTATATTCTGCAAATTCTTCCTCTAGTTTAGCTTCCAATAAATCTAAGTGCTCTTCCTTTTGTGCAATATGAATACTATATTTTTTCCCTGCATCTTCTATTATTTCTGGTATTCTATCTCTTACTAATTTGTTATATACTTTCATTCTTTACTTCTCCTTTTCCAATCTTTCTTTATAGAATTTTCTTGTTCTAAATTCAATTACATCTTTAAAGTTTTCTATGAATATAGTGTTATCTTTAAAAGCTTCTAGTTCATCTACCATACAGTACAGCTTGCCTTCTTTATAGAAAAAATCCTTTGCTGAGTTTAAAAAAGCATCTTGAGGATTTTTTGCTGTTCTTAAATATTCTGCTTTTCCCCAGTTTAAATAATTTTTAGTGGCTTCATGCCTTATCATGTCCAAGCCGTTGGAACCATATTGATAAAAATCTCTAAAGCTTATATAAATATCATCTTCATTAAGCTTGAATTTTAAATTTCCACCATTATAAAAACCAAGCAACAAAGGCATTTTATAGCTTTTCACCATACTGGTTTTTTCTAGTTCATTTATGAATATAAAAGCCTTTGTTTCCATGAAGGAAATTTCTTCTTCTGTCAATTCTCCAATATCTTTTAAAAAGGCAAAATAATTATTGAAGATATTATACTCTGCACGCCTTTTAGTATTTAGGTACACTTCTTCATCCATGTATGTAAACAATTGCAGCCTTGAAGGGCGTTTATTTAAATCTGCCTTAATTCTGAAGTATTCTTCTTTGATAAGATCTATACCCTTTGTAAATGCTTCTGCTTGTTTTTTGAAAATATCCACTACATTTAAGTCAAAATTTATAATACAATCCTCTGGGTATTCTTCCTCTTCTGGAATATATCCTTTGCCTTTCTTTCCATAGTCTTTTATATTTCCTGTAAGAAAAAAAGGAATATCTATTGCTCTTTTATAATTTCCGATAAAGTCTAATACATTTAAATATTGTTTTCCAGTACTCTTTCTCAAACCTCTTCCAAGTTGTTGCAAAAATATAGTTGGTGATTCTGTAGGTCTTAAGAACATTACCATATCCACTGAAGGCACATCCAGTCCTTCATTAAACATATCTACAGAAAATATAACATTTATTTCTCCTTTTAGAAGCTTTGAAATAGCTTCCTTTCTGTTCATAGCATATTCTTCATTTTCTCCGCTATAAACTGCACAGGCTTTTATTTTGTGCTGTGAAAAGTATTTTGCCATATATTCTGCATGGCTTCTGCTTGTACAGAAACCTAAAGCTCTTTTGCTTTTATATTTTTCATAGTGTTTAAAAATTACTTCCGCTCTTTGATGAATCATTAATGCTTTTTCCAGTTCCTTTTCATCATATTTTCCATTTTTAAAATCTATAATTGAATAATCTGTTTCATCATATACTCCATAATATCTGAAGGGCACAAGCCATCCTTTATCTATAGCTGTTTTCAATCTTACTTCATAAGCCACATTATAATCACAAATAGCGAATACATCTTTATTATCCAATCTTTCTGGTGTAGCTGTAAGTCCTAATAAAAACTTTGGTTTAAAATAATTAAGTATTTTTTGATAATTACCTGCTGTAGCATGATGAAACTCATCTATAACAATATAATCAAATTCATCTCTTTTAAACTGATCTTCTGTAAGATATTGATCCTGTCCTAGTGTCTGCACTGTTGCAAGAACCACATCACAGTCTTTTTCTTTTCTTTCACCACTAAAAAGTCCTACAGTACTTTCTTTCCTTACATTTGCAAAAGTCTGCATTGCTTGCTTTAATATTTCTTCTCTATGAGCTACGAAAAGTACTTTTTTAAATTTTCTTGAGTCAAAGGCTGCCAAATAGGTTTTCCCTATGCCTGTAGCTGCTACTACTATAGCTCTATCTAAATGTTCTTCCCTTGCCTTTTTCAGATTATAAAGAGCTTCAATTTGTGCTTCTTTAGGCTGTGGAAAAACAAGAACTTTATCTTTTTCTTCCTCTTCTATCTTTTCTATATCATAATAAACCTTTGGTTTTTTCCATACCTCTGAATATCTTTTCATTTCCGCTTCATCCACAATTATAGATTGATTTAAAAACAAATCTTCAAAGGTTTTATGAAAGTTTTCATATGCTTCTTTATTTTTTTCTCTATTCAATCGATAGTTCCATTCAATTCCGCTGGTTAAAGCAGAACAAGAAACATTTGAAGAACCTATAAATAAATCTGCATTTCCCTCATATTGAAAAAAATAGGCTTTAGGGTGGAATGATTTATTTGGCACATTATAAAAACGCAAATCTACTTTGTCCCCTAAAATATCCTTCAGCAAATACAGCGCCTGTGGTTGAGTTATATTTAAATAATTTCCAGTTAAAATTCTTATAGGAATATTCTTTTTTACCAATTCACCAAGCTCCTGCTTCAAAAGCTTTACTCCAGATTCCATTAAAAAAGCTACAATTATATCTACCTTTTTCGCCTTTTGAAAAGCTTCCTTTAAAGGAATAAGGAAATGGTTTTGATCTCCTGTTATACAGTTAATGTCTGTTTCAATTTCTTTTTCTACTATTGTACTTTCTATATAAATTTGATCCTCAATGTAGTTTTCTGTTTTTTCTTTCAAGTTTTCTCACCTTCTTCTATTTTTTTATTGAAAACTTATTATCTATGTTCTATTCCTATTGGATTTTAACTTTACGAACTTAATTATAAAATCACCAAAATATGTTATAATCTGTGCATATTATAACATATTTTTACTTTTTCTTCAAAAACAAAGCACCATTAAATAAGTCCTACCTAATGCTTATAATTGCTTTAACTATACTATATTTTCTAATCTTACCATGATATTTTTACCTAAAATAAAAAGAACCATAAGCAGATTAATTGATTAAAAATCTACTTACAGTTCTTATATAATAGAGCACGTAATAATCATTATAGATAATCATTTTCATATTACTCGATTGATTTTAGATATTAGATTTCTCTAGTATATTCTTTTAACCATGCTTTTTCTTCTTCATCTAAGTATGGTGAAATTTTATCATATACTGTCTTATGATATTCATTTAACCATGCTTTTTCTTGTATGCTCATGATGTCAGGGTTTACTGCATCTAAATCTATAGGTACATAAGTAATTGGCTCAAAGTACATAAATTGACCATATTCATTTTTCTCCCCTTTGCATGCAAGAAGTTCATTTTCAATTCTAACTCCGTGAGAACCTGCAATATATATTCCTGGTTCATCAGTAATAACCATACCTTCTTCAATTTGGTGAATTTCATGTGCACGGTATTGCCATCTAAATCCTGTTGGTGCTTCGTGAATATTCATCAAATATCCAACGCCGTGACCTGTACCATGATTAAAGTTTAAGTTATTGTCCCAGAATGGAGCACGTGCAAGTATATCCAAATTCATACCATTACATCCATAAAGGAATCTTGCATGAGCAAGGCGGAGATTACTTTGCAGAGTCATAGTAAAGTGATCTTTCATTATTTGTGGTACTTCTCCAAATGCAATAGTTCTTGTGATATCAGTGGAGCCTTCGTAGTAGCCAGCTCCTGTATCTGTCAAAAATAAAGATCCCTCTTTAAGTTCTACATCAGTCTCAGGAGAAGAAGTGTAATGTACAATAGCAGCATGCTCACCAAATGCGCATATTGGCTCAAAGCTTGGACGGATAAATCCTTCTTGCTGTGCACGTAATTCTTCTAGTTTATTAGATGCACTGATTTCTGTAATTTTTTCTTTGCCTACATTTTGTTTTAACCAGTACATAAATTTTGTGCTTGCTATTCCGTCTTTAATATGAGCATTTTTAATATTTTTAATTTCTGTTGGATTTTTCATAGCTTTAAATAAAACACATGGATTTTCTTTTTCTACTTTTTTAACATCTTCAGATATGTTGTTATATAATGCATAATTCATTCTAACAGGGTCTACCAATAATACATCTGAAGCAGTGAATTTTTTAGTTTCTTCATATACATCATTATATGGATGGAAAGCTGTTACGCCATTTTCAATAAGATTTGCTTTTATTTCACCGCTTAATTTTTTTTCATTTATGAAAAGATGTACTTCATCCATCGTAACGATTACATAGCTTAAAATTAGAGGAAAAAACTCAATATCATCCCCACGGATGTTGAGAAGCCATGCTATATCATCTAAAGATGTAATTACATGTGCGTTTGCACCTGCAGTTTTCATTGATTCTCTAACACGTTTTAATTTAGAAGCTGTAGATTCACCAGTATATTTCATATCAAGGGCAAATGCTGGTTTTTCAGAAAGTGGTGAACGCTCTTCCCATATATCATCAATTAAATCACAATCATATTTTATAGATCCATTTTTCTTTTGAAGAATTTTTTCATAGGCTTGTCCGTCTCCCATAGAAACAACACGGCCATCAAATCCAAGTGTTCCTCTTTCAGTAAGAGTAGTTTCTATATACTCTTCTATAGTTGGAACACTTGGTTCACCCATTTTAAACAGTTCAACAGTTGTTCCTTCTAGTTGTTTTCCAGCTTGAAGAAAATACCTTCCATCTGTCCAAAGTCCTGCACTTTTCATTGTAATAACAGCAGTTCCTGCAGAACCTGTAAAACCTGTTATGTACTTTCTAGCTTTAAAATGTTCACCTACATACTCGCTCTGATGAAAATCAGCAGTAGGTACAATATACATATTGATATTTTTTTCTGCCATTAAGGCTCTTAATTTTGTAAGTCTTTCAGATACTTTCATTATATTAATCTCCTTCCAAAGTAGGCTTTTGATTTCCTATAGTTAGTAGTCCCCCCCTGCGCAATTTTTTCAATCCTGAAATTAAAATACTCCTAGTAATGATAATTATATCATTTTTACTAAATATTTGAAATAGTCATTCCCTTTTACAGCTGATTTCGAAGTTCTGCTTCTCTTGCCTCATATATCATTCTTGACTTTTCATCTTTACTTATTATCTGCAATAAATTGTATGCCTTTTTTATACTTTTATTCATCTTCTACAAGTCTCCTTACATCATTACCACATTTCTTACACTTGCCTTTCAAGAGAACACCAAATTTATCATCATTGGTAGTATATTCAACTATAGTAGTTACTCCACACTTGGAGCAAAAAACATTATTTATAATAAGTTGTTGTATGTTTTTAGGTATCTTAGCCCACTTTTGTGCTGCCTTAAAATCTGTAACTGACATTGTTGCTCCTCCATTATCTATTTAATCCCTTAACCATCTTTTGTTTGTATTAAAAAACTAATACAGGCCTCTTCTCTTAAAGCCATAAATTTTCTTCAATCTTTCCAGCATTTCAAAAACTACAGGACATACACTTGCAAAATCAACTATACTAAGCAAGCTAAATAATCTTTTCTCCTCTATTATTTTCCACAACACTTTTTGTACTTTTTGCCGCTATCACAAGGACATGGATCGTTTCGCCCTATTTTTACAGATGAAATTGATTGAATATTATTCTTCATGGAATGTTTATTTTTTTCTAATCTATTTAATTCTGTTTCAATTTCATCTGCTTCATCTTTTGGTACTTCTTCATCAAATAATTTTGGTATTTCTAGAAAGTAAACTTAAAGTATATTTGTCAATTTGTATCCCTTTACTTACTATTATTAACCAATTTCTTTCCTGAAGTTCAAAAAACTAAATCTCATTCACTCTTACATTTGTTATACTGAGCACTTATTAAATCAGCTTTGTCTTGATTTAATATATATATCAATATCTTCCACTATATAGTCCTGTCCTGTGGAATGAAGAACATCATAAAAGGATTTAATATAGTCAAACACCTTATAGTCGTCAAAAACTTTAAGCACATCTTTACCAGTAAGATGATGTGCCTGTTTATAGCTTTCAAGGCAAAATACTGTAAAATCAATGGTTCTATCCATAACTTCTCACCTCATATCTGTGGAAATCTTATCTTCCCACTATTTCTTTCTTCTAAAAACAATTCAAACAATTTTTCTGTGCTGTACTGCCAAACCTTTGTTTCCTCTTGTTCCAGCATCTCATACAAATGTGAAGAGTAAAGTCCTGTAACCGCATCTTTATCAGATAAATTCAATTCTGCTGAAATTTTCTCTGCAAGAGCCGAACAGATAATAGGAAACACCGCATCAAATTTAATTTTATCCATTGCTTTTCCCTCCTAAATCTTCATAATGGTCAAATACACAAAACTCCAATGCTTTCTTAGTATGCACTAATATCTGATCAAAAAGTTTCTCTACTTTTAATCGTTTTAACGCTTCTTCTTTATCTAGCACACCAGTTTCAAAAAGTTTTACGGTTAAATATACATTATCGTCAGCAACAGGTCCCATTACTATATCATATTCTTCTGAAATTTCTTTTCCTCTTCGATTTGTAGTAATAAAATCCAACCACTTTTCATCAGCCGATGTAAATTCTATAATGTTAAGTTCTTTTTTTGCTTTTTCTATATCAAACTTATATAATGACAAAAACTTTTTACCCGTATTATTTCTTAAACTCACCTTTTTATTTGTTCTTCAATTTGCGCTATCTATTCTCTATAGCAGATGTCATTTCATCATAATCTTCTAATGTTAACTTACTACTATTATACGATAAATCTATAGCTTTTAAAGTATCTTCTATGATTATGTTTGTATCAAGTTCTAGTGGACAATTTTATTTTTCTTTTTCTTCTATTTTAGAACCTAGTTTTTGTACTATATTCCATACTGCCGTATGGCTGATTTCTTGATTCGTTAAATCTTTTATATTAGTTGAAGTATTTCTATAAGATACGTTAGTTATATTGTCTACTATTTTTTCTACTAAAGTGCTTTAATTACACCATATTTTCTATATTTTACCATGATATTTTTACCTAAAATAAAAAGAACCATAAGCAGATTAATTGATTAAAAATCTACTTACAGTTCTTATATAATAGAGCACGTAATAATCTAAGTTGCACCATTATAGATAACCTATAGTACCCCACTAAGATGTTCCCACCCTAATAGAGCAGTTCACTACCTATAATAATGGTTTCTTCGACTATATAAAATATCTACACAACTATATATAACCGTTCTGGCTATATATAATCATCTCAACACTCTATATAATTTTAACTCGACCCTATATCATAAGTTTGAACCTTTATATAATCAGTAGACTATATAAAAGCTTTTCCCCACAATATAGAATCTTCCCTCTGACTATATATAAACTATTTTAATAACCTATATATAATCGTTGGCCGATTCATATATACCTCTTGCAAAGCACATACAAATCTTGGCTCAACTGTTACATACCCTATGTACTATTATAGTAACCTTTTTGTGTTTATTATATACTGGATTTTTTTGTATAATAACATATGTATTCTTATTTATCTTGCATAGTAGAGAATACTGCATAATTAATAATCATCCATACCATAAATAATTATTTACTATAATACTTTTGATTTGGACTTTTAGGTTTATCCGGTAATGTTAACTTTATCTCACCTGTTTTAATTAGTGGATTAAGTATCTTAGTTCTAAAATATTCTCTATCTTTTATTTTAAGAAATTCTTGCATTTCCTGTCTTGTTCTAGGTTCTTTACAAAAATGAATTAAATTTTTTACGCGCTCATCAGCTTGCTGGGTAGCTTGCTGGGTATCATCTTCTTTTACTTTAAAAAACATTTTAAAAATATCTTCTTCGATAATTTCTGGTTCATATCCAAAATAGGATTTTCCATACTTATGAATATTTCTAACACCTGAACCAAGTTCATCAACTAAGCCCATCTCTTTAAAAAACTTTGCTATGGTTGGATTTTTAGGAAATGGTGAAAAGTTATTAGGATCAATGGGTCCGTGTCCATGAGGTTTATTGCTATTTTCTGTATATATTTTGTCTTTACCTATAACAAATTTAGCTGGGTATGGATTTCCATAATCCCTATGAATTAGTATATTTGATATTACTTCTCTAAAAATTTTATCTCGGATACTTATTCTAATATCTCCTTCCAAATAAAAAGTATCTGGTAAATGTTTGTTTACAAAGGACATTAATCTATCATAACTTTCAATCAAATTAGTACGAATATCATCTCTATCATCATATCTATCCAAGTCTATCTTTCTTAGGATTGCATCTGTTTTATAATAAGGAATAACTGAATTTATTACTTCATCCCTGCCAATCAAAAGAATAGCAGCCAGTGTAAAACCTTCTATGTTATTTTTATAATCATGAATGTATAGTCCTGCACTTTTTAATAGTTCCATGTCATCCATGCTCTTCCAAGGGTGATTAGCTACCCTGATAGACGCTACTTTTCTTGCTCTTACTATAAGCTCTTCCCTTAAATCATTAAGTTTAACATATGGATATACGGTGTTTTCAATATAAGTTGTTTGCTTCCTCTGATTCCGCTTCCTTTGGAGCTATGCTACTTTCCGTTGTACGGTTACTTTGTATTCTCCTATCCATCATACTCCACCAAAGCCGATTTTAAATTTCTTATACCACCACGTGGGTTTTCCACATCACCTTTGTATCTTGGAATCAAATGTACATGTAAATGCTTTATTGTTTGACCTGCATAGTATCCCACATTAATTCCTACATTATATCCTGCTGGTTCATACTGAATATCTATCATTTCCTTCACTTCATGCATAAGACTATATATGGCTTTTATCTCCTCCTCTGTGGCTTCAAAGAAAAACGGGAAATGCC
Organism: uncultured Clostridium sp.; assembly: GCA_964554365.1. Classification (GTDB taxonomy): domain Bacteria; phylum Bacillota; class Clostridia; order Clostridiales; family Clostridiaceae; genus Clostridium_AM. The sequence continues at coordinate 33,829 of CAZKOJ010000001.1, forward strand.
TTTTTGGTATTATCAATACATGTCCTTCATTTACAGGAAATTTATCCATTATAGCAAAAGCTAATTTGTTTTCTACTATTATTTCTGATGGGTTACAGTTACAAAATATACAATCATCCATTTTCATTCTCCTTTTACAGTTCTTTATTTTCATTCTAATTCATTATACTAAATAGTTCAATATATTCCCTGTATTGGTTTGTGTCAAGTTCTAGTTGCAATTTTATTTTTTAATTTATTCCTAGACTCAAATTACTTATTGTGTTTAATACACATATAATTATATATTAATTGTCTTTTTTCTTATTCACCATATTACTAAGAACAACACCAAATGTGATTATCAATGGATATAGTATTGCCCATCCTGCAAAAACAAATATAATAACTGTAGAAATTAGAGAAATAAAACTAATTATAAACTTCACCTTATCATCCTTAAGAAGCACTACTCCTGCTGCACACCCAGCTAGATATGTTAGTATAAAGGTTGCATTTGGAAGTTGTATTAGACTTGTAAGGGATACAATCTTTAAGGAGTATAATGTAATTACTATTACAAAACAGAAACTTAAAAAAACTAGACCTCCCATAGGTGTGTTGTATTTCTTTGAAATATATCCCAAAGCTTTAGGTGCATCTCCATTTTTTGATAAAGAAAAAGCTAATCTTGATGCTGCTCCAACATAAGCTATTACTGTGGCAGTACATATAAGTAAGCTAGTAATACCAACTATAATAGCACCAGCAGAACCAAAAATTCTACCTGTCAAAATAACTAAAGGTGCCTGTACACCTGCTCCATAACTGTTAGTTCCAACAGTAACTAAAGCAGTCATAAAATAAAGAATACCTACAATTATTGCAGCAATTATTGTAGCTCTAATAACATCCTTTTGTGGATTTACGAACTCTTCAGATAAGTGGGATACTGCTTCCCATCCAATAAAACACCAAAATAGAATTGTAGATGCTCTTCCTACACTTGTAATTCCTTTAGGCATAAAAGGAGTAAAATTTACTGCCTTTATACTTGGAACGGAGGCAATGATAGTTACAACAAGTACTAATATAGTACCTACTACAACAGCTACCTGAACACCTCCAGCCATGTCCATACCAATTAAATTAATAATTAGTGCCAACATAAGCATAATTACTGCAATAATAATTGTCCAATTTTCTCCCAAACCAAGAGCTGAACTCAAATATCCTGCACCAGTTAATGATGCTATTGGTGCTCCTATTGGAACAGACATAAGAAAGAACCATCCAATAATTGTCCCTAGTTTATCACCAAAAGCTTTAGTTACAAAATGTGATACTCCTCCTACATTTGGATATTTTCGTGATAAAAAGCCCATACACAGTGCAAGAGGAAGTACTAAAATCATCATTCCTCCCCAAGCTATCATAGAAGCTGGTCCCGCAATCTCTGCTGCAAGACCAGGAATTATTAATATACCTGATCCTAACACTGCTCCAATATAAAGAGCTACTGCCTGTGGCAGTTTTATAGTCGCCTTAAAATTACTACTCACATTAAAACCTCTTTTCCCTAATAATTTAAATTTCTTCAGTTCCACCTGAACTTCTGATATAATAGATTATATTCAGAAATTGTTATTGTTGAAAGTGACAAATCTCTTAATATTTATGGGGTCAATTTGGAGGTAGAAATGTTAGAATTAAATCCAATGTTACAAAAAGATTTAAAATTACCTATATGCTGTCAGCTATATAGGTATATTAGGGAAGAAATAAAATCTGGTCAAATACCTGTTGGTACACGCCTTCCCTCAATAAGGCAGCTTTCACAGAACTTAATGATAAGTAAAAACACTGTAGAAAGTGCTTATGGACAATTAATTGCTGAAGGGTACATTGAAAGTAAGCCCCGCAGTGGTTTATATATATCTGAAATTGAAAAAGGCTTCAGTTATGAAAAACCTACTCCTTTTCATTTAAAAAAGGAACCTCAAATTGAATTGCAACTTAAATATGATTACGACTTCGATCCTAATTCTGTTGATTTAGACAACTTCCCCTTTTCTGTATGGAAAAAGCTTACTTATGAATGTTTAACTCCTAATAGAGCTGATTTATTTAAATATGATTATACTAACGGAGACAGAAAACTTCGCGAAGAAATTTCTAAATATTTACGACACAGCAGAGGTGTGTATTGTAGTGAAGAAGAAATAATTATTGGCTCTACTACTCAGCATTTAATCAGCATAGTATGCCAGTTGCTAGGACTTCAAAAATTTAAGATTGCCATAGAAGATCCTGGCTGTATTGAAATGAAATCAATCTTTAAAAATCTTGGCTTTGAAGTTCTGGGTATTCCTGTAGAAAAGGATGGAATAAATTTAGAAAAACTAAAATCTAGTGGTGCAAAAGTAATATATCTTACTCCTTCAAAACAATTTCCCTGTGGAATGGTTATGCCTATAGGCAAAAGGCTTAAGCTTCTTAAATGGGCTGAAGAAGAGAATGGAATAATAGTTGAAGGTGATTATGATGGGGAATATAGATATCATAGTAAACCTATCCCAGCTTTGCAAGGCTTATCAAATTCGGACAATGTAATCTACCTAAGCACTTTTTCTAAATATATTCTACCTTCAATATGTATAAGCTATATGGTACTTCCTGCAAAATTATTAAATATTTATAAACAAGAGTACCATCTTTATGAGCAATCTGTTTCAAGACTTAATCAGCAAATACTTCAACAGTTTATGGAGCGATGTCATTTTGAAAGCCATATTAGAAAAATGAGAACCTTGTACAGTAAGAAACATACTATCCTTGTGAATGCAATAAATCAATATATGGATAACAGGATAACTATACTTGGAAAAGATGCTGGTTTGCATATTCTTATTGAAGTTAATAATGGCATGACTGAACAGGAGCTTATTGATTCTGCAGCTGACTTTGGAGCTAAAGTCTATTCTTATTCAGCTTACTTGTATAATACTTATAATTGCTCTCCACCTAGAATAGTAATTGGTTTTGGTGGTCTAAGTAGCAATTCTATTATATCTGGAATTAAGTTGTTAAAGGAAGCTTGGCTATAGATAAAACTCATCTATTCCAGTGCCTAGAGCTGAGTTATGTTTAAATATAAACCAAAATGGAATATATAAAAGCATTTGAGTTCTCCCAAGTTGACGTAATATAACAATATCTAACATGTCATGCCAGGTAAACCGATATCTTCTTACCAATAACGAGTTGATAATGATTTAACTGATAATTAAAGGAATATGAAACTATTTGTAGAAATATCGTAGTAGAATATGTTATTTATAAGAAAATAGGAGGATTAAAACATGAAGTCAGATTTACTTAAAAGTTTCAAAGTTTTTATAGTAGCAATAATTTATATTATACTTATCTCAAAATTTATACTACTTGCAGGTGTTGTGACAATCCTAGCAGCAGTAGCGTGGGGTGTATTGTTATTTAATAAACATAAGCCTTTCAAACATAAAAAATAAAATTATTAAAGGAATAGCTGGCATATGATTAATGTTCTTCATATTAATTTAAGCTAATTAATCAATTTCAGCTTAAATAATTTAAATGTATAAATCTATTATCAGAAAAGGTATAGCAAAAACCGCTATACCTTTTTTATAAACTCTGTATATAAACTTACTGACATTACATTTTGCAATTTTTAATCAAAATAAAAAGAACCATAAGCAGATTAATTGATTAAAAATCTACTTACAGTTCTTATATAATAGAGCACGTAATAATCTAAGTTGCACCATTATAGATAACCTATAGTACCCCACTAAGATGTTCCCACCCTAATAGAGCAGTTCACTACCTATAATAATGGTTTCTTCGACTATATAAAATATCTACACAACTATATATAACCGTTCTGGCTATATATAATCATCTCAACACTCTATATAATTTTAACTCGACCCTATATCATAAGTTTGAACCTTTATATAATCAGTAGACTATATAAAAGCTTTTCCCCACAATATAGAATCTTCCCTCTGACTATATATAAACTATTTAAATAACCTATATATAATCGTTGGCCGATTCATATATACCTCTTGTGAAGCACATATAAATCTTGGCTCAACTGTTACATACCCTATGCTATTATAGTAACCTTTTTGTGTTTATTATATACTGGAATTATTTGTGTAATAACAAATGAACCGTCCTTTAATAGTTTGCATAGATTAAATAATAATATTATTGTTTAAAATGAACTATGGAGGAAGGAAATATCATATGCAAAAATAAAGAATTTTAAATTAAACAGTGTTAAGAATAAAATTATACTAACAGTTGCAGTATGTTCTTTCATGGCATGTGCTGTTATAGGAAGTATAAGTATTTATAAAAGCTCAAATATTATTAAAGATTATGCGAACAATGAACTACTGCTCACAGTAAAAAATAAAACATTTGAACTTAATAATATCTTAAGTAAAATGGAAACAAGCGTAAACCGTTTAGAGCAGGAATTAGAAAGAGATATTGATATATCTCAGTTAAAAAACAATTCGGTATATATAGAAAACTTGAAAAGACATCTATCTCCAACAATTGAATCTGTAAGTAAAAACACAACTGAAGCTTTAGGAACATACTTTGTTTTGAATCCTGATTTATCTAGTGGAGGGCAAGGTGTTTGGTATACGGATTTAGATGGAACTGGCAAATATACAAGCCAACAGATTACGGATATAACCAAATTTTCGAAAGATGACAAAGAACATGTTGGCTGGTTTTATGAACCTATTAAAGCTTCAAAAGGAATATGGATGAAGCCATATTTAAATAAAAATATAAATATGTATATTATTTCATTTGTAAAACCTATGTATATAAATAACACAGTAATTGGCATAGTAGGCATGGATTTTAAAGTTGATAACTTCACTAAATTAATCAAAGATGTAAAAATAAACAAAATTGGTTATTTCTTTTTATTGGATAATGAATATAACTATTTAATACACCCTACAGTAACTCAAGATAAGAATATGAAAACTATATCAAACGGAAAATTTGCATATATGGTTGATGCAATCGAAAAAAATAAAACGGGAACTACTGGAACTATTGAGGCTAACTTTGAAGGTGTAGAAAAAATTCTAGGTTATTCTAAGTTATCTAATGGTTATACCCTTCTTGTAAATACAAGTACAGCAGAAGTGTTTGCAAAGAGAAATGACTTATTAATAATAACATTATCAGTTACATTAATCTCAATAATAATATCAATAATAATTGCTTTTTTACTTGGAATAAGAATTTCAAAACCAATTTTGATTACAAAAGAAGTTCTGGAAACAACATCAAACTTTGACTTATCAGCTGATAAAGAATTTAAATTAAAATCAACTTCAAATGATGAAATTACCTTAATGATGCAAAGCTTAACTAAAGTAAGAAGTTCCCTTAGAAATATAATTTACAAACTTAAAAATAGTTCATATAAAGTGAATGAAGATTCATTAAATATCTCAAAAGCTATGAAAGAAACTTCAACATCTATAAGTGATATATCAAGATCAGTAACTGATTTAGCTGAAGGAGTTTTTAATCAATCAAAGAGTGTGCAAGAAGGAGCTAATGTTCTAGACAATCTTGCTTCAAAAATAGACGAAGTAACAAACAGTTCTAATATTATGAAGCAATCCATTTATGAAACTAATGAAGTTGGCGAAAAAAGCATATCTTCAATAAAAAAATTAGGTGAAGAAATAATAAAAAATACTGAAATGACTAATACCATAGGAACAAGTATTGAATCACTATCCCAAAAATCAAATTCAATTGGAGAAATTACAAATGTTATTAAAAGTATAGCTTATAAAACAAATCTATTATCCTTAAATGCTATGCTTGAAAGTGCTAAAGCAGGTGCTTATGGCAAAGGTTTTTCAGTGGTTGCAGAAGAAATAAAAAAATTAGCTTACGAAACAAATTCATCAGCAAAACAAATAGGCGACATTATATTAAAAATTCAAAAGGATATTGAAAACACAAATACTGATATGAACAAAGTAAATGTTTCTAATAGAGAATTGAACTCTGTTATATTTACAACAAAACAGGATTTTGAAAAAATATTAAATTCTATTGCAAATATAGTATCTCAAGTTAGTATACTTGAAAATAATATTGCTGCTATGAACAAAGATAAAGATACGGTAATGGCATCTATTCAAGAAATATCCTCTATTACTGAAGAGTCATCAGCTTCAACAGAAGAAATATCAGCTGCAATTGAGCAGCAGTCTGCAGTAATAGCTGACATAACAAAAATGACAGAAGACTTAAAAATTTTATCACAGCAGTTAAATTCTATAGTTAATGAATTTAAAATTTAGGTTGTGTTTAAATGAAATAAAATCTATATAAAAAGAACTATAAGCAGATTAATTGATTAAAAATCCACTTATAGTTCTTATATAATAGAGCATTTGCTAAGTGAAAATATCCTAGCATACTACCTAATTATTGATCATATGAATTGCTTCTTTGTTCACCGCAAGCACAGCTTCTTTCATTGCCTCACCTACTGTTGGATGGGCATGTACCGTTGTAATTATTTCTTCTGTAGTAGCTTCTAACCTTAGTGCCAATGCAGCTTCCGCTATTAAATCTGTTGCCCTTGGGCCAAGTATGTGTACTCCAAGAATTTCATCATATTTTTTATCTGAAATAACTTTTATTATTCCTGTAGTTTCATTCATTATCAGAGATTTTCCATTAGCCATTAACGGAAATTTACCTACTTTATAATCTATGCCTTTCTCCTTTACCTGTTCTTCTGTTAATCCAACTGAAGCTAATTCAGGTTTAGTGTATACACAGCTTGGCACAGTTTTATAGTCCATACTTCTATTTTTACCCATTATATTTTCTACAGCTACTATACCTTGATCTGATGCTACATGTGCAAGCATATTTTTACCTGTACAGTCACCAATTGCATATATGTTTTTAATATTTGTTTCCATTTTGTCATTAACTATAATACAATTTCTTTCTGTCTTTATGCCTACAGCTTCTAAATTTAAATCTTTAATATTTGCTGTTCTTCCTACAGCAATTAAAACTTTTTCTGCGTTAAGAACTAAATCTTTTTCACCAGAAAAATTAACTTCAAGTCCTTCAGGTCTCTCTTCAATTTTTGTAACCTTGTGATTAGTATATATTTCAATACCATCTTTTATTAGTTTATTCTTAAGCATTTCTGAAATTTCAATATCTATTGGTGGCAAAATGTGCTGCATCATTTCAATAACAGTTACTTTACAGCCCATACTATTGAAAATATTAGCTAATTCTATCCCTATTACTCCTCCACCAATAACAATAAGACTACTAGGTACTTTCTCCAAATTTAATGCACCTGTACTATCAATTACTCCTGCAAGGTCTTTTCCTTCTATAGCTGGTATAAATGTCCTGGAACCTGATGCTATTACTAATTTATCGTATTTAATTTCTTCTGTAGTTCCATCCTCTTTTGTAACTAAAACAACATTACCTGCTTGAATTTTTCCAGTTCCGTTAATGACCTTTACTTTATTAGCTGTCAATAAACCTGAAACTCCTGATACAAGTCTTTTTATTACATATTTTTTTCTATTTTGAAGCTTGTTCCAATTAACTTTTACACTACCTTCAATATCTATACCTATCTTTTTAGCTTCTTTAATCTCTTCTAATAAATCAGATGTATGAGCCAATACCTTGGTAGGTATACATCCGGCATTTAAACAAGTTCCTCCAATCTTTTCTTTTTCAATTAATGTTACTTCAGCTCCTAATTGTGCTGCTCGAATTGCAGCCACATATCCACCTGGTCCTCCACCTACAATGACTAACTTCATACTCATCATCTCCCTACAATATTAACATCTCTGGTTTCTCAATAAAGGCTTTAAGTTTTCCCAAGAATTGAGCTGCTACTGATCCATCTACTGCCCTATGATCAGCAGTAAGGGATAAATTCATAAGAGGTTTTATAACTATTTCACCATTCTGAACTATTGGAGTTTCTGTAATTTTATTTACCCCTAGTATAGCAACCTCTGGCTGATTTATAATTGGAGAGAAATATTCTATGCCATACATTCCAAGATTAGTTATTGTAAATGTTCCACCTGTAATTTCATCAGGTTTAAGTTCATTCTTCTTTGCCTTATCAGCCAATTCTTTTATTGTTGTTGAAATTTCTTCTAATCCTTTTTCATCAGCATATTTAACTACTGGTACTACAAGTCCTTCATCTAAAGCTACCGCTATACCCATATTTACAAAGTTTCTTAAGATTAATTCATTTCCATCAACAGAACAATTAAGTAAAGGATACTGCAGCAATACCTTTGAAACTATTTTCACTAGCAAATCTGTATAAGTTACTTTATGCACCTCTTTAAGAGCATCTTTAAATCTCTTTAAGTTAGTCATATCAACCTTTATGTCATATGTTACTGTTGGAGAAGTAATCCAGCTTTCATGCATTCTGGATGCAATTACCTTTCTCATTTGCGACATTTTGACTCTCTTTTCAAGATACTTGTCCTCTGAATCCTTATTACATTTGCAAAGAGATAAAACATCCTCTTTCATTACTCTTCCATCTTTTTCGATTTTTGACAAATCAATATTTAATTCCTTTGCTATTTTGCTTGCCATTGGAGATGCCTTTATTTCATTTTTACTATTTTCAATATACTTTTCCACATCTTCAATTATTATTCTTCCCTGTGGACCTGTACCTTCAATTAATGTAATATCTATATTATTTTCTAAAGCCATCTTCTTGGCAGGTGGAGAAGCTTTTATTCTTCCGCGTTCTCTCTCTGAACCTTTCACTTCTTTTACTTCTTTTTCCATTAATTTAGTATCCTTTTGCTCCACTGCTTCGCTATCTGATGAATAATCATTTAATAAAGAAGATATATCTTCATCAGCACTCCCTATAATTGCAACTGGCTTTAAACATTCAACTACATCTCCTTCCTCTACAAGTAATTTTCTCACTATTCCGTCATCACTTGATTCAAAATCATTGCTCAACTTCTCAGTGGATATCTCAAATAAAACCTCTCCTACTTTGATTTCGTCGCCCTCTTTTTTATTCCAACATACTAACGTACCTTCTTTCATCGTAAGTCCTAGTTTTGGCATAACTATAATTTTTGCCATAAATACTCCCCCCTTTTTTAATATCTTTAAAACTAATGTATTTTAAAAAAACCCCTTTTTTGAGCTAGTTCTAATGTATTTATGATATCAACCCGCAGCGGACCATTCCTTGTTATTTTAAAAACAAATCTTTCGCCAGCTTTAAAGGTAATTTCCCGCTCTCCGTCTAAAGCAATGGTTCCGCCTTCTTTACTAATAAATTCATACTCATCATTAAGATTAATTATATCCACATCTCCTATATAAATAGGTGTTATAATTCCAGCTGCAACTGGTGCAATAATTTTGTGTTTATTATTTGTTAAGTCAACACTTGCTCCAAAGTCATCATTTTTGCTCACAATCATTTTGCATCCAACAATAGCAGAAAAACCTATTGATGCAGGATGTGCTTTTGAAACAATAATCTTTAATATATCCTCAACATTCCATATAGCTTTACTTCCAATATATAAATTCTTTGAAATTACTACATCTACTAAAGCCATATCTATTAATTTTTCATCTTTATAAATCTCAATTCTTTTATCCTTAAAACATATTTTATTTATATCAAATTTCTTGGAGGCAATTACTCCTGCTGCCATACCTGCTACTGTTCCTTCTATCATCTCAGGATAAGCATTATTTGTACCTGTGGACAGTGCTATTATCGGTGTATTCTTTATAATCTTAGCTACAGCCCTACTTGTTCCATCTCCTCCTAGAACAACAATACAGTCTACTTCTAGTTCTTCCATTTTTTTAGTTGCATTTATAGTGTCCTCTAAAGTACCAGTGATTCGTATATCTAAAATAGTTACTTTAGCTGTAAGCTCCCCCAAGGTTAATAAGTTATCTTCAACTTTATATCCGATTTGATATATATCAGGCATAATATAAACATTGCTTACACCACATGCTTGAGCGGCAAGAATTATTCTTTCAACTATATTTACCTTTTCATTATTGTCAACTGTTGTAGCGTGAGATACAAGTCGTCTAATATCTTTACCAGAGGATGGATTGGCTATAATTCCAATTTTATTCATACACAACCTCACCTAATTGTGGGAGGTCTACTTCCCCCCATTAAAATTGAAGCAAGATCTTAATTCAGATGGGGATTCCTTTACCCCATCTGAATTTTAGAACTGCGAATGCATGGCTTACTTGGCGTTGAACTCCCACTTGAAGAAGTGGGAGACTTACGCCAAGTTAGTCAGGTTAAAATAATTTTTTAACGCCATTAACTATATCATTGGAATTAGGAAGTACGAAATTCTCAAGGATTGGTGAAAATGGTATTGGAGTATTAAGTGCTCCAATTCTAACAACAGGTGCATCAAGGTAATCAAAAATTTCTTCACTTATGGTAGCAGAAATTTCACCACCATATCCCCCTCTTTTATTTTCTTCTGTAACAACTAACACTTTGTTAGTCTTCTTTACAGAATTAAATATAGTTTCTTTATCTAATGGGAATAATGTTCTTGGATCTACTACCTCTGCTTCAATACCTTCCTTTGAAAGCTGCTGTGCAGCTTTTAAGGCTTCATGAACCATTTTACCTGTAGCTATAATAGTAATATCTTTTCCTTCTTTCTTTATATCAGCCACTCCAAATGGTATTGGTTTAATGTCATCTGGTACTTCACCTTTTAAGCCGTAGATTCCTTTATGTTCTATAAATGCAACAGGATTGTCATCGTCTATAGCTGTAAGCATTAATCCTGCTGCATCAGCTGGAGTTGATGGATAAACAACCTTAAGTCCTGGTACATGTGTAAGCCAAGCTTCTAAGGATTGTGAATGTTGAGCAGCAGCTGATAGTCCACCACCACCAGGCAATCTAACAACCATTGGAATACTTATTTTTCCTCCAAACATATATCTAAGCTTTGCAGCCTGATTAACTAGCATATCCATTGCAACTGTAACAAAATCTCCCATCATTATTTCTGCAATTGGCTTTAATCCTGTAGCAGCTGCTCCTATAGCACATCCAACTATTGCTCCTTCAGATATTGGAGTATCTCTTACTCTTTTATCACCAAATTCTGAATGAAGTGTTCCTGTTAATCCAAAACATCCTCCAAAAGCTCCTACGTCTTCTCCCAATATTAAGACATTTTCATCTTCCTTCATTTTAATTCTCATTGCTTCTCTTATAGCTTCCATATAAGTCATATTTTTCATATTACCTTACCTCCTCTTTTATGTCACTATAGACATCTTCAACTGCTACTTCCAATTGTGGCTGAGGACTGTTATCTGCAAATTCTACAGCTTCTTTAATTTGATTATCAATATCAGCTTGTACTTCTTTTATTCCATCTTCGCTTAAAATTCCATTTTCAAGTATATGTTTTTCAAACCTTGGTATAGGATCTTTTTTTATCCATTCTTCCTGTTCTTCCTTTGGTTTATATGTGCCAGGATCTCCTTCAAAGTGGCCTCTTTGCCTATAAGTCTTGCATTCTACTATTGTTGGTCCCTTACTTTCTCTTGCTCTTTTTATCCCCTCCGCTGATGCTTCATAAACTGCAAAAACATCATTTCCATCAACTACAACTCCAGGAACATTATAGGCTACTCCTCTATCCGCTACATCCTTAATTGCCTGATGTCTCTTCTGGCTTGTTGATATTCCATATCCATTATTTTCACATACAAATACAATTGGTAGTTTCCATACGCTGGCCATGTTCAATGCTTCATGAAATGTCCCCTGATTTGTAGATGCATCTCCAAAGAAACATATACAAACTTGATTAGTTCCTTTGTATTGTGCACTTAAACCTGCTCCTAATGCTAGATCGTGACCAGCACCTACTATCCCATTTGCTCCTAGGATACCTTTTGTGGCATCTGCTATATGCATTGAGCCACCTCTTCCTTTACAATAGCCTGTTGCTTTTCCAAAAAGCTCTGCCATCATAAATTTTAAATTTCCACCCTTTGCAACTATGTGACCATGACCTCTATGAGTACTTGTTATATAATCGTTATCATTCAAATTAGCACAAACACCCGTTGCCACAGCTTCTTCACCTATATAAAGATGAATAAATCCTGGAATTCTTCCTTCCGCAGAAGCATTCACAGCAACGTCCTCAAATTTTCTTATTTTTAACATAGTTTTGTACATATCAATTACTTTACTATTTGATATATTCAATATTATTCCCCCCCATCATTTTCTTTCAATCCCTACCTGAATACATGCTATTACAAGCCTTCTAATATAACACGCCTCCTTTTCTTTTACTATTATTAATTAGCAAAAGACGTGCCAATACTTAATTCAATAAAAATCCTTAGATTGCTAATATCAATTTTATTTAAAGTTCATTTTGGGAAAAAAGAAAGTGCCAAAGTGGGAATTTTCAGTTATTTTTCCCATTTTGGCACTGTGCTCAATTCATATTTTTTGATTTTTCTGTAAAATGTAGACTTTCCAATACCGATAAGTTTACTTGCCTTAACAACATTTCCATCGCAATATTCTAAGGCTTTAACAATCAAGTCTTTTTCAATTTTATCTAACTTATCAAGTCTAAAACCGTTGTCATTAGGTATATCTATGTTTTCTTCAAAATTATCATTAATATATTCAGGTACAAACAAGTAAGAAATGATATCATTTTTTGATAGGTAATATGCCCTTTGAATAACATTTTCTAATTCTCTAACATTTCCCGGCCAATTATGTTTTTTAATAGAATTAATGAATTCTTTATCATAAAACTTCTTTGTTCCAGAATTTTTATCATTTAGCCTCTGTAAAAAAAACTCTGCATAAAGTTCAACATCTTCTGGACGTTCTCTAAGTGGAATTAACTTTATATTAAATACATTTATTCTATAGTACAGATCACCCCTAAAATTATTTGCTTGAATCTCGTTGTATAAATTTCTATTTGTTGCAGCTATAACCCTTACATCTAGGTTTCTTTCGTACTTTCCACCAATTCTTGTTATGGTGTGGTTATCTAAAACTCTAAGCAGCTTAGATTGAATTTCTAGTGGCAATTCTCCAATTTCATCTAAAAAAATTGTTCCTGTGTTTGCAAGTTCGAACTTTCCAGGGCGGCCTTCCTTAGAAGCTCCAGTAAATGAACCTTTTTCATATCCGAAGAGCTCACTTTCTACTAAGTCCTTTGGTAATGCAGCACAATTTATTGCTACAAATGGTCCATTAAGTCTATTACTAGCATTATGAATAGAATGTGCGAATAATTCCTTACCAGTTCCACTTTCCCCAGTAATTAACACAGTACAATCATAGGCTGCAATATTTTTAGCTTCTTGAACAATAGATATCATTTTGGAATTATTAGTTATTATGTTATCGAAAAAATATTTTGAGGAAAATCCTGCTATTTTATTAACCACATGCCGTAAACTATCAACTTTCTTAGCAAGAATTACAAAACCTATATGCTTTTTCTCATTTTGTACTGGGGTAACACTTATATTGCATTCTAATCTACGATTATCTAAGTACAGACTAACTTCTCTATAGTTAATTTTACTGCTCTGACTAAAATTATTTATATCTTTAATTATGTCTGTTAGCAAGACTTTTATATCAATTTCATGCAGTCGCTGTTGAGATATATTTAATATTTCACACATTTTTAAATTAAAATCTTTTACGATAAAATCATTATCTATAACTAAGATTCCATCATCGATAGAATTAAACGCTGTTTCTGCCCACTTTCTATGCTCAATTATTGAAAATTGTTTTTGTATAGCATTTGCAGCTTCAACAACTATTCCAAGGGTATGTGAATGAAAATCATAGAAATGGCCGGACAAGTCAATGATACCTATAATCTTTCCCTTATCATCATGTATTGGTGCAGCAGAACAAGTCCATCCATGTTGTTTTTTACAATAATGCTCTGCGCCTAAGGTTTGAAGTGGTTTATCTAGATAAAGGCATGTCCCTATGGCATTTGTACCTACATTTTCTTCTTGCCACTTACACCCTTTTAGGAAATTTAGCTTTCTGTTCTTTTCCATTATTTTTTCATTACCAATAACTTCAAGAACTACTGCATTCTCATCCGTTAATATTATGGAGTAGTCTGTTTCTTTTAAAAGTTTAAATATATCCAACATTATAGGTATTGCTATTTCAATAAGCTCCTTATGTTCATCTAATATTTTATTAAATTCCTCGTTATCTATCTCTTTGCCTTTTCTATTATTTATATCCACCTTATATTTTTTACATCTAATCCAGGAATCCAGAATATCTTGCCTTATACCTTTAGGTACTTTGTTTTCTTCTACGAATTCCTTCCATTCGCTTTCAATTTTTGAGACGTCAATCACAATTCATCACCTTCCCTAGTTGTATTTAAATGTTGTATTGAGCTTCTCCAAGGTGTAAAAGTAACAATTGATAACAAGAAATGTATATAAGACAGTAAAAGTATACTAATTAAAAATTACGTGATTATTTAGAAAATTAATTCATTTTTATTGTAATTTTATTATATCATAGGCTAATAAATAATCAAAAAATAAATCCATTTCTACTTTTAGTTCATATATATTCTAAATATTTTAAAAAACCATAAGCAGATTAATTGGTTAAAAATCCGCCTACAGTTTTTATTTAATAGAAAACGTAATAATCTAAGTTGCACCACCATAAAAAGCTTGTTTTCTCTTATACAACAGCTAATTTTGGCATACTTCTTAGACTAATTGGTTGTAGATTAATAAATACATTTTCCTTTTCTTGATTTATCCAATTGAAAATCATACATGAATCTAATCTAGGATTAAACATGTTCACTGCTTCATCTTTAAGAAAGCTTCTTAAATTGTACGCTGCATATATAAAAGCTGCCTTCTTCTTATTAATATCTATGTACTTTCTCATATTAATTAATCCAGAAGCAATACCTGCTAAATAGAATGATGGGTTATATAAACTATTACGACTATCGGAAACGATTAATTTAACATTTTCTCTAAGCTTATACATGAGCTGTCTTAAAAGACTCATACCTCTTCCTTGAGGAATTTCCACTTCAGTTATTCCTTCACTTAAACTTTCAGAAACTTTACTCCATAACTCTCTATCAGATTCTTTTTGAATTTGTAAATAATCTCCTATGGTAATTGATTCAAGATATCTTAAATCATGAAATACGTTACAATCTTCAATTAAATCGCAAAAATCAATTAACATAGGTTTATCTTCAGTTATAATAATGTTATCCCCTTGTAAATCCCCATGGGCATATGAAGTAAGGCAGGTTACCTTTAAATCATTCCAAACATGTTCATTATTAAAAAAATAATATGGATTGGGCAATATTACATCTGTGCCATCTAAAGATATCCATTTTATAGATTTATCTACCCCTATAGCTTCAAAAGCATCCACATATTTGCTGTCCATATATCTATATGAAAGTTCACTTTTAACAATATCCTCTGGAGACATATACTTCTTTTTATGTTCTTTGTTCCAACTAAATAAAAATTTAGTTATTTTTGAAATTATGTTGTTCTTAAATTCATCTTCATTAAGTACCTTATCTAAAAATGTTTCACTTTTATAAATATCATCACCTGCTAAATCATATAAGTTAACATATAAGGTATCCTTGCTTTTATTTTTTAACTCATAACTGGTTATAAGTTTAGCAATATACTTATGCATATTATTTTTTACAGCTAGCTCATATCCTTTATGGAATACTTCTGCTTCATTACTGCTGGTTATCTTTAGAATTCCTACCTTATTATCATTTCCATATTCAACCATATATACGGCTGCGCCAGACCTTCCACTGTTAAATTTTTTTAATATTTCAACCGGAGCAATTTTATCCTTAATATTCTTACTTATGTTATTAATTTCATCTAATATACATATAACATCCATAATTATCTACTCCTCCATCACACCAATATAAGCATTTATATTTATATTATAAAAGATATCAATAAACAAAGCATTAATAAACAATGAACAATTTATTAAATCGTAAAATATATTATGTTATGAGTTATATTATACTCCATTTCATTTTGAATTAAGTTATTGAATGACGCTTTTCTATAGCTGAAATTCCTATTCTTATCAATTAACTTTACCGACATTATCTGTACTTGGATTTTCTACCTTTCCCATAAACAATACAACTCCAGTTTTGCTATCTCTTATAGCAAAAAAGAAAGGTCTATTTACTTTAAAGTTAATTGGCTGATCTGCAGGTGCAGAAGATCCATTTAGTAACTCTGCAGTAATTGCTGCTGCTTCCGTTCCCTTCTCATCTACGCTTATACAAGCCTTATGTTTCACTTTACTTATATATATAGGATTTTCACCTACATTATTTGCAATTTTTTTAAAGTTTGCTTTTTTCCCGTCAAAGGCCTGCTTCATGCCTAAAGCTTCTAATGTATCATTTAACTCTGTATCATACTCCATTTTAAATTTAGGAATTTGCTGTATAACATCTGTGTATTTAAAGTCACCTATCCACTTATCAAAGTTTTCTTTACTCATACTTTGTATAAACTTATCTATATCTACACCTTCATTTGGCAAAAATATGTCCATTTCTATTCCGTCATAATAAGGTAATGAAATTGCTTGAAAGTTATCTCCCTTTAAATAGTTTATAAATCCTCTTCCCTCCATGTTATCTACATTTATTTTTTTACCACTAGATAAAGTAAACTCTTCTTGCTTTGTATTATTAGGAAAAAATTCATGCCTCCATCTCCCCTTAAAATACAGAGAGTTAATCAAAACTGCAACATTATCTTTATCTATATCATCAATAATTTTTTTAATTTGGCCTTTAGTATTTTGGTCAACCCATTGATTTATCTTATTTACAGTATCAGGATTACTAAAATCCTCTGAGTTCACCTGTGACCCATAGTATTTCTTTGTTATATTTTTAAAATCATTATTAAGATCTATTTGCTTGTTTACCCATATTGAATTTGCAGCCTTTAAATCCACCGATTTTAAGTTATTATAGTAGTCCAATAAACTATAATACTGGAGATTAATCTCTTTATCATTTACACTCTTTAATCCTATACAGTTTATTATTTCTTGCTTTGTTTCCTCATCCGCCCCATTTTCAGTCATTGATAATATAGTAGACACACTTAATGGAGAAATAATGGTGTTTTTATTTTTATCTTTATTTATTAAGTTTTTCATTAAATTAAATCCAAACGTATTGTTTGCCATAGCTATAGAACTATTTTCATCTATATTTATAGTTCCTATGTCTCTAGTAGTAAATTTCATTTGTACAGGTTCTTTAATAGATTTATTTTCATCTGTAAATTTTATTCCTGTAGAAATATTAAGATAGTATGTTTGTCCCTCTTTGTATCCTTCTTTTGGTGGTTCTACATAAACACATTTTTGATAATCACAAGAAACGTTAATATCTATTAAATTTCCTTGTGAATCTGTTACAGTAATGACCCCATTTTTCCATATAGAGTTTATATCTACTGGTGTTCTAAATTTTATAGTCCATGTCTTAATTGTGCTTACATCTTTCTTTTCTTCCCACTGACTTACACTTACTTCTTCATTTGAATTTATGGAATCAGCATGTACACTTTGTACGAAATTGTTAGAAATAATTATTAATGATATGAAAAGACCTAGCGGAATAAACTTTTTTAACTTCATCTTGTTTTTATCAACCACGACTTATCACCTTCCTTTAATAGTAATAATGACCTTTATATTACAATAATATCATGTACTGGTGATTACAACAATAAAGAAAGCGTGTATTTTATCATATATACATAAGAACCCTGTAGTAATTGCTGGTATTTGTCATTCATTATTCATAAGTGGATTAAAAATAAAACAAAAACAGTTTACAACTTTTATACTTATATAAAAGCTGTAAACTGCTCCTAATTTTTGATTTCTAAACTGTAATTTATTTACCGCCTACTGATCCATCCCAAGTATCTACCTTTGTATTCTTCATCTCTTCCTCATCAAACCATCTAGTAGTTACAGCCTTAGTTTCTGTATAAAATCTAACCCCGTCCTTACCAAGAGTATGCAAGTCTCCGAAGAATGAATTTTTATGTCCTGTGAATGGGAATATTCCAGCTGGTACAGGAATTCCTACGTTTATTCCAACCATACCGCCATGGGTTCTTCTCGCAAATTCACGACTGTAATAACCACTCTGGGTAAATATTACCGAACCGTTAGCAAATGGATTGTTGTTCATAATTTCCAGTCCTTCTTCAAAATCCTTAACTCTCTTTATACATATAACTGGTCCAAATATTTCATAATCTCCTACCGTCATCTCTGGTGTCACATGGTCAAGTATAGTAGGACCAACATAAAACCCTTTTTCATATCCTTTCACAGTAACGTTTCGGCCGTCTAGTACAAGCTTTGCCCCTTCCTTTAAGCCTTTTTCTATCCAGTTCAGCACAAATTGTCTGTGTGACTCAGTCACTACAGGACCAAGCTGAGAACTTTTGTCATAAGCAGGTCCTATTTTAAGTTCCTGAGCATATTTCACAAGAAGCTCTACCAACCTATCAGCTATGCTCTCCTGAGCTACTATAACTGGAAGTGCCATGCATCTTTCCCCTGCGCATCCGAAGGAAGAATTAATGATGCCGCGAGCTGTTCTCTCTAAGGCTGCATCCTCCAGTACTAATCCATGGTTCTTTGCCTCGCACAATGCTTGCACTCTTTTACCGTTAGTTGCAGCAGTACCATAAATATGCAAACCAACTGAGGTTGATCCAACAAATGTTATACCCTTTACATCAGGATGTTTCAAGAATAACTCAGCTTCATTCCTGCTGCAGGTGACTATATTCAAAACACCATCTGGAAGTCCAGCCTCCTGCCAAAGTTCTGCGCATCGCATGGATGTCATAGGAGTCATTGAAGCTGCTTTTATAACAATAGTATTACCTGCAGCTATGCAAAGAGGAGTCATCCAGCCCATAGGTATCATCCCTGGAAAATTAAAAGGAGCTATACCTGCAAAAACACCCACAGACTCACGATATAAAACAGTATCATAACCAGTAGAGGTATTCATGAGTGACTCCCCCATCATCAAAGTAGGAATGCCACATGCAAGTTCTATAGGTTCCTTTACTTTCAAAATATCGCCTTTTGCCTCATCCCATGTTTTCCCATTTTCTCTTGCTACCATATTAGTAAGCTCATCCATATGTTCCTCAAGTAATTCACGGAATTTATAGATTACTTGAGCTCTTTTCATTACAGGAGTCTGCGACCAAGAAGGAAATGCATCCTTTGCTGACTTTATGGCAATATTAACTTCTTCTTCGGTGCAACACGGTGTTTGGGCAATCACTTCTCCTGTACTAGGATCAAAAATATTCATATACTTATTTGTTTTTGATTCCTGCCACCTACCATTAGCAAAAAATTTCATTTTTCTTAATTCACTCATATTAACCCTCCTAAAATTTTTTCTATTTATTTACAATTCAAAAGTCATTAATCTGCTTTATAAGATACCCAAGATAAAATTCCAATCTTACTTTTACATCTGTCAAATCCTTCTTTATGATTTCCTGTATTTTATTGATTTTGTATATTAATGTGTTCCTGTGCATATAAAGCCTTTGTGCTGTTTGGACATAATTACCATTTTCTTCAATGAATATATAAAGTATCCTTGTAAAATCAGTATTATTTTGTGCATCATATTGCTCTAGCCTACCTACCGTATCATAGTAATATTCTTTTGCTAAGTTTATATTTTCTATTTCAGTAAGCAGCTTATATACTCCTATCTTAGAGTAAAACATGGTTTTATCTGAATCCTCTGTTTTTATTACTTTTAAAGCTCTTTCCGCTTCTATATAGCTTTTTTTTATTTCTGAAAACTCTGTATAATCGTTGCCAATACCTATATTTACATCAATTTCCGGGAAACTTTTTTTACTGCTTTCTCTTATATATTTTGAAAGCATTGTTAGGTTGTTAAACTTTTCTTTTTCGTTAATTATGAGGGAAACCACAGAATCATTTTGTAAAAAACTTATCGGTCTAAATCTAGAATCCCAAATCGAACTATTTACCATTTCTAGAAATACCTCTTTAAAATGAATTATGTTTTGTTCATCTTTAATATTTTTAGATGATAAATATTGTTGAAATTTATCTATTTTAATAATTACTATCCTAAATGAATTTAAATATTTATACCCATACATTGAAACCCTTTCCATAAAATCTTCGTAGGTTATTTTGTTAAGAAGTATTATATTCTTTAATAAATCTTGACATAAGGTTTCCTCTAAATGCCTTTTTATTATATCCCCGCAAATAATTCTTGTTATTTCTGCCAAGCTGACTTTCCAAGGTATTTGAAAAACTGGAAAATCATTTTCATCTGCTAGTTTTTTTATATCCTCAGGAACTTCTGTAAGATACTTACCTACATTTACAATAAGTCCAGCTGCTCTTTTTTCTATTAATCCCTTTATCATTTCAGTAAAGCTTGAATTATCATTAGAAACTCCAATACCTGTAAGCATTATTAGTTCATCATCTTGTACATATTTTATAAGGTCTGGAGTTTCCAAACTATGAACCCATCTTACAATTTTGGAAATTCCATTACTTCCGCCTACTAGTTTCAAATCTTTTAGTTCTGGTAAGCTTATTAATTGGTCAATTCTAACACCCATAATCAACCCTCCACTCTAAAGCATATATTTTAAAACAAAATTAATTATATATTATTATAATTAATTTTGTTTTGTTTCATTTGCAATTTAAGGTTGAATTATCAAATTATGGATGTTTTACTTCGATTTCTTATACCACATAGGTGTCAGCAATATTGAGAGCTTTATCGATTGCAACAAATGCCTCTTTCATTTCTTCCTCTTTTATTATTAAAGGTGGTACAACAAAAATGTAATTCCATCTTATATCCATATAAACACCATCTTCCAACAATGAAGCATTAATCTTCTCCATTACTTCTCCGCTTCCATTCCATGGAACAATAGGTTCTTTTGTTTCACGATTCTTTACAAGCTCGATACATCCAAACAAACCTAGATTTCTCACATCACCTACAGATTTATGCTTCTCCTTCATCTCATTAATAAGCTTATTCAACAATATACCTTGCGTCTTAGCGTTTTCTATAATCTTCTCATCACGGTACGCATTTATTGTTGCAACTGATGCAGCACATGCCAACGGATGTCCACTATATGTTAGTCCACAACTTAAATATTTATCATAAATAGCTTCTGAAACTTTATCAGACATACATACAGCACCCATTGGCACATAGCCTGAATTTATGCCTTTTGCTAAGCTCATTATATCTGGTACAACTCCAAAATTATTTACAGCAAACCATTCTCCAGTTCTTCCAAATCCACTCATAACTTCATCATCAATAAATAGAATGTTATATTTGTCACATAATGCTCTAATTCCCTTATAGTATTCAACTGGAGGTATGAATATTCCATTAGAACCAGTTACTCCTTCTATAATAATTGCGGCTATTGTATTTGGATCTTCGAACTTAATAATCTCTTCAACATGTTTAACACATTCCATATTGCATTTTCCATATTCTTTGCCAAATATACATCTGTAACAATATGGATCAAATGATCTTACTACTCCAGGCATACCTGGTTCAACACTTGTTCTTCTTGGTTCTCCAGTTAGTGAGATAGCTCCATAGGTTGCTCCATGGTATGATCGATAACGGGATATTACTTTCCATTTTCCAGTAGCTAATCTTGCAATTTTAATTGCATTCTCATTTGCATCTGACCCACCATTAACAAAGAAAAAATGGTTTATACCCTCTGGTGTAACTTCACTAAGGAGTTTACCTAAGGCGCTTCTTGCTTCATTAGCAAAACAAGGTGCGGCATAGCAAAGCTTTGCAGCTTGATCCTGTATTGCTTTTACAACTTTAGGATGCTGATGACCTATATTAAGGTTTACCAGCTGTGAATACATATCCAAATATTTTTTTCCATTACCATCCCAGAAGTAACACCCCTCAGCTTCATTAACAACCATAGGATGCAGCTTTGATTGAACTGACCATGAATGAATTACATAATCTCTGTCATTCTTGTAAACTTCCTTCACATTAACTTTTTTGCATTCATTGACACTCATTATACATTTACACCTCACTTTTTTTTTAATAGCAAGCAAGTAATTCTATAAAATGTTCAATTAAAAACTTTGTAATTTCATTATCTTTACAATTATAGTAACACTTCCCAAAATCCATGTATATGTACTAAGTGACCAAGATTTTTGGGCGTTTTAACAAATTAATAATTCCACTGTAGAATTTGAAGAAATGGTATTGGGTAAATTTTTTTCTACTATTATGCCTGAACATAAAAATAAGGCTTTACTATTACATTTTTTTGAAATAGTAAAGCCTTATATATTATATTTAAATTTTTTAAAATACCTTTTTCTTGAAACTATTCCCTAAGCCAATAATTAATATTTTTACTTTGATTCTTTATTGATCCAATTACTTATATCATTTATAACATAGTCAGGAATATTAGCAGGTTTTCCGTATTCCTCAGGAGTCATCTTACCTTCTCCTTCTATAAAAAAGTGATTTAACTTATCATAAGAATTATATTTTACATTTTGTTTATCTTTCAATATATTTTTCCACTTATCTAAATTAGAAACTGCAACTTGATAATCCCTCTTTCCTTGAAGAATAAGCAGTGGGGATTTTATATTTATAGCATCACTTACTTGAGTTGAGTTCTTAACGCTTAACCAATAATATGGATATGCATTAAAAAGTGGCGTACTTTCAGTCATATTTCCTGGAAAATCCTTATTATTCTTTACTAAATTATATAAATTTTCTACATTCTTTAACTGAGCCTCTTTCATACCTCCTATAGAATTTAAATATTTACTTTGCTCTAAAAAAGTATCTAGAAAATCTACTGGTCCAGCCATCATTATTCCTCCAGCTGCTCCATTATCACTACAATCTTTTATTATTGTTGATGTAAGCATTGCTCCCAGGCTATGTCCTAAAACAAAAACCTTATTGGAATCAATACCCTCAGTTTTCTTTAACAAGCTTACTGCATCTACCGCATCATTTACCGTTTCTTTATTTAAATCTAATTTTGTATCTACTGAACTTATGCAGCCATATTCTTTTGTTCTTTTATCATAACGTAATACTGCAACTCCCTTTGAAGCAAGACCTGCTGATATATCTCTAAATATCTTTGTATCCCCATAAGTTTCATCTTTATCACTAGCACCGCTGCCATGAACAAGTACTACTGCTGGAAATGGACCATTTCCTTTAGGTATACTTAATACTCCAGGTAGTTTATATTTTCTATCACCTATCATTACATTTTTTTCAGTAAAGTTATCCATGTTTGCATATGTTGGAAGCTTATATTTACTCTCAGCTGGAGTAGTTTCAAATGTGAGATCATATACTTGCCCATCATTATCATACTTTATTTTTATATCTATAGTTGTAGGATATCCTTCTACTTTGTAAGTTAATGTAACCATATTTCCAAGTGGTGATTCTTCCTGTTTTATATTTACAGGCTTTGTATCCACCCCTTTAAGGCTTACACTAGAAAGGTAATTTTTCATTATACTTTCTCCATATCCTGCCTTTAAATCGCCACTTAATTCTTTCATAGCTTCATCTATATTCTTGTTTGATAAATAACTTACAAAATTTTCAGCTTTAACTTTTAAATCTTGAGACAAATTTGTATCTTTATTAAAACTTAAATCATTTTGGACATTCTTTGAAACTGCACCTTCTCCTCCAAGTATTATAATCTTTTTTAACTTTCTATTTTCTATATATTTCTTAAGGTTACTAGTATTATTTCCATCTGTTATTATTATAGGTGCTTTAAGCTTAGCTGCAAGAGCAGTTCCAGAAAGTGCGTCTGGGAAAGCTTCTCCACTAGCAATCACTAAATTGTCCAAGCTTTCATCAAAATATTTACATACATTCATAGAAGTTTCGTATCTATCTTTGCCTTCTATTCTTACTACTTCATTTGATGTTTCTTTTAATCTGCTCTCTATACTACTACTTACAGAACTACTTCCTCCTATAACATATATTTTAGAAGGTTTAATTCCTTTTATTTTTTCTTCTACTGCTTTAGGTAAATTACCAGAAGGAGTTATAAAAATAGGATATCCTTTATATGCTGCTATACTAGATATACTTAATGCATCTGGAAAATTCTCACCATTTGCTATAACTATTGGAGTGCCTTCCTTTACATTAACTTGATTTATTATTTTTGCATTGGTTTCATATCTGTCTTTTCCACCTAACCTTACTATGTTATTAAAACCTTTTTCTTTAAAATACTGTTCAAATCCACTATTTACAGAAGCTTCTCCTCCTAAAATATATATAGTTCCATCTTTCTTTAAATGATTTTCAATATAATTTAAAGTTTTATCACTATTTTGTATGCTTTTCCCTAAAAGCATTATAGGAGATCCTCCTAAACCTTGAAGACAGCTACTTGAAAGTGTATCTGCAAAACCTTCTCCACTTGTAACAATAACACTATCTACTTGTCCTGTTTGGAAGTAATTAGCTATATTAGTACAAGTCTCATACCTATCCTTACCATGCAACCTTTCCACACTAAAGTTGTCATTTGCATAAACTGAAAAAGATAAAAAAGTAGAAGCCATAAGTGCCAAAATAATACTTAACTTAATATTTTTATTTAACATAATATCCCCCTTTTTCACTGATATACTTGTTATATACTAATTATAACAGATGTTTTGTGAAAAACAATATGTTATGGATTTTAATGTTAAATATACTATATTTTTAATAAATTTTACTTTTAATATTAATCACAATTTTTCATAATACCAATATTATAATTAATAAAATAATTATATTACAATAGTTTTTATAATATTTAAGTAAAGTTTAAAAACTTAACTCAGCTAGAGTTAATTATATAACCTTTACCTTTATGCTAGGAGGTATTTATGTCTTACTGTACCATAATTTGTGATATTAAATCATCTAGAAAATTAAAAAACAGAGAAGAAGTACAGTATAAAATTATTGATATGTTAAAAAAAGCCAATACAAATTTTAAAGATATCATTGTTTCTCCATTTTTAATAACTACCGGCGATGAGTGGCAGGGGCTTTTGAAATATCCTTGTGATTGTAAAAAACTAATAAATTTTTTTAATAAATTTATCCCTGATATACACTTTTACACTGGAATAGGAATTGGAGATATATATATTCATAATTTTGAACTAACCGTAAATCAATTAGATGGTCCTTCCTTCTATAGAGCAAGGGAATCCTTAAAATATGCTAAAAAACACAACATACCATTAGTTATTTTATTTGATGATTGGAATAATATATAATGTTTTTATTATTATTCCTCCAACAATTGCTAAAATAAAACTTATAAAAGTACCTATAATAAAATACTCTGCAAAGCTAGTGTCATCCATTTTTTTTAACCTTGCAATTGATTTCGCAGTAAGTACAAAGCCTACCATTTGAGGTTGTCCAATTGACATCACTAAAAGTATAAAAATTCTTTCTAATACTCCAATTATAAATCCACCATTTGGGCTTCCTATGTCCACATCTTTTGATTTTTTAACTATTACAAAATCTTTATCTATAAGCTTTCTATATGCTTTTAAATTTATAGCTTGGATATATTTACGTATGAAAACTCCAGAACCCCAAGTACATGATAAAAAAATGATACCTATTATAAGCCATCTATCTGAACTACTGATACTATAGGGATAATTACTAATGATATTAACTATTGCCTTTGATATCTTATTAATATCTAAGTTAGATATTAATAAAACGATTACTGAAATGTGAATTAATTGATCTGCTATGAATAAAAGAATACTACTTTCTAAAGAAGCTTTTGATTTAATTATAAAAGTTTTTGTTTCATCAATTACAAAATGTAAAAAGGCTATATAAAGTAGTATTTCAAAATAATATATATAATTGAACTTTATAGATTTATATAAGTTATGGTACACAATTAAAATAAAAAACATTACACAAAAGTGAATAAAGCCATGTACTGAATTTCCGATTAAATTCTCCTTGAAATTTTTGCTAAATCTCATATCTAAGATATATTGATTTTGAAAAATGAAGTCACCAATTAAATGGCTTATAATAAGTAATAAAACAATACTCAAATACATTTTAGTATTCCTTTCTTATTTTGCAATAGGAGTCTATTAAAGCTTCTATAATAAAATTATTATTATTAATTACAAAATAGTTAGAAACATTTAATTTTTGACTTATATCAGCTTTAGAAATATCTGGTTTTTGTTTAACTATATTATTATATGATCCTAATTCTTCATAAAGCTCTATTATATCTAACTGTTTATCTGTTATTTTATTTTTTAACACTTCATTATTTTCAATTAGTGTATTAATAACTTTATTTATAGGTAAATCATATTCCCTTTCACAGTTAGTAGTAATTGCTACTTCACTAAACATACTAACTTTTTTCATAAATTCATTTACAAAAGAAGCGTCTTCAGCATTAAAATATATATTATTTTTTTTGCTATTTAATTCCTTATTATAATATCTATTTTTATTTTTTGCTATATTTAATGCTTCTCTTGCCTTAATAAAGCATTCACCATCCATTGATGCTGTATCCTCATAAATATTAGTGCTAATATCTCCTATGCCAATTCCTGCATAAACATTTATTTTTTTCTTCCTTAAAAAATTTTGAAATTTATTTATAACATAATAACTTTTGATAGGATTTTCCAAAACTATTTGCCATTCATCCCCTAAAGTAATGGCTATAGGTGCCAACAATATGTCTTTAATCTCAGCATTTAACTTTTTTATGTAAGCCTTTAATTCATCTTGTATATCCTGCCTATTTTTTAATTTTCTCGATCCAGCTATATCTATATTTATAACTCCAAATAATCCCATAATATCATCACCTTAAAATATTTTATATTCTGATTTAAATTTTACTTATTAAAATTATATCATATAAAGTTCCTACTCCCAAACTTATAATGCTATTTTTTACCAATAACAAATTAACTTATACTTCCTAATATATTGCAATGTTTGGTCACTTTGAGTATTTTAATCAACCAACTTATATGTTTGCCATTTTCTGTTTTTATTAAACATTTATCTTTTTTTAATGATACATTAAAAAAATGTTTGATGTATATCTAAAAATTTAATATAAATTAATAATATTCTGAGTTAATAAAAAAACCTAAGAGTATATTAATACCCTTAGGTCTGAAAGGAAATTTTTTGAAGACTATGAATAACTAAATTTTAGTTTTGAACAATTAAAGTACCAGTTTTTCCTTCTATACCTTCCTTAGCTAGATTTATCATACCAACTTGAGAACCATTTCCATGAGTTATTATTAATTCATTACCTACCTCGATTAAATCAACTAAATCATCTCTTGAAATTCTCATTGATTTCACCTCATCAATTTATTATAAAACTACGTCTCTATTACAATCTTTTGAGTAAATATAAGATAAATTTTCTCTTCCTACACCGTAGCAACATTGTGGAACGTATGGTCCAAACCAAATATAATCGTCTTTCTTAACAGGTATCCATTCATTATCTAAATTATAAACTCCTTCTCCAGATAACAAATAAGCACCATGTTCCTGCACATGAGTTTCAACAAAAGGATGACATGCACCAGGATGGAAAGTTAGAATATGAAAATTCATATCAAAAGCTATATCTATTGGTAAGAAGTCTTTTATCTTAACATTAACCATATTGTCATAGTCTCTTTCTTCTATGTCATTTATATTTCCTACAACAGTCCAAGGCTTCTTTCCTTCGATTGCTTGATATTTTTGTTTATATAAGAATAGTTTTGATTCTTCCTCAAGCATATTCTCTAAATACATCTTTATACCAGCTGGACAATACAAATATCCACCTGCTTCTAGAACATATTCTTTATCCTCTGCAGTTGCTTTTATTTTTCCTTCTATACAGTAAACAAAAGTTTCTATTCCTTCAGCACCAAAGCCTGCTGTATTTTTCCCGCCCTTTTCCATAGTAATTATATAATCTACAAAACTTGCTCCTAATTTGGGGGATGCTAGAATAGACACTCTACAATTTTCAAATCCTGGTACTATATTGTTTACAAGTCCTTCTGGAGCTATTAATGCATAACTGCCATGTTTTATAATTGACCTACTTGCTAATAAATCTTTTGGATATCCCATAATAAATCTCTCCTTCCTACTTCGTATTGTTCATCTAAAGCTTCCAAAGCTTTTGTAAAGCATCCTAGTAGCACTCTTACTGTACCTGCAACTTTTGCATTCTTCAGTACATTCATTTTTAATAATTCGCTTACCCTTAATTCCAATGCTTTCACCTCTTGTTCATAATTTTTACAGAATCCCTAGATCCTTAGTATATAATATAACAGGTTAAATAGACATTTTAATATATTTTCTTGCAATAATTATAATTTTACTATTATTTTCACATTTTTTATTTATCAATATGTGCTAAAAATAATAAGCTGAATTTTCATAAAATAGATAAGCATAATATCTATCGAAAAGTAATTTTTTACACATCTTAACAGCAATGTCTGTTACTATTTAAAGGCTTTATTAAAAGTTTCCTCAAAATCACTTTTGCTACATTATACCTTTCTTTTGCCATAATTATCTCTCCGAATTCTTGTAAAATGCCATTATTATTCCTAATATATACTATAGGCTTTAAACACATAGAGTATGGTTCCATTTCTAAACACTTTACTTTCTATATTAAGCTTTATCGACTGTTTAATCATATTGTTTATACCACTATGCTATACTTATAACTAAAAATCGTATTGAAGAAGGAATGTATAAGATGAGTGAAAAACAAAAGATGCTAAATGGTGAAATATATAATGCCTATGATGAAAATTTAATACTTTTAAGAAATAAAGCTAGACACCTTACAAAATTATATAATAATACAGACCCTGAGGAAACAATTGATCGAATAAATATTCTTAAAAAACTATTTGGAAAAATAGGAGAAAATTTCGAAATAGAGCCTCCTTTTCATTGTGATTATGGCACTAATATTGAAATTGGAGAAACTTTCTATGCAAATTTTAATTTTTTAGTTTTAGATGATGGACTTGTAAAAATTGGAGACAATGTATTAATTGCTCCTAATGTAAGTATATTTACTGCAACTCATCTAATTGATCCTAAATTAAGACCTAAAAATGGAGATTATACAAAAGCTGTAACTATAGGAAATAATGTATGGATTGGTGGTGGATCTATAATAAATCCTGGTGTAACTATTGGAGACAATAGCGTAATAGGTTCTGGTAGCGTGGTTACAAAAAATATTCCAGCCAATGTCGTGGCTGTTGGAAACCCTTGTAAAATAATAAAATATATTGATAAAGAATAATAAAATTTGTTTAATCAAGACTTTCACTAATAAAAATAAGTGAAAGTCTTTTAAAAGTTTAAAATACTACAAGCTAAACTCAAAATACCAATAAAAATATCTAAATATTGAACTTTGTGATT
This sequence comes from uncultured Clostridium sp., assembly GCA_964554365.1. Taxonomy (GTDB): domain Bacteria; phylum Bacillota; class Clostridia; order Clostridiales; family Clostridiaceae; genus Clostridium_AM. The sequence goes on from CAZKOJ010000001.1 coordinate 63,738, forward strand.
AAACAAATTGCCTTATATATGAAAGGAACGATTAATATTGGGAAATATAGCTAGTTTAACATTAAAAAGAGATTTGCATTATGCTAAAAAAGGAATAGCCTATTCTTTAATTTCAGGTATAACCTGGGGTATGGATGCCTTATTGCTCGGGTATGTATTGACTCAATATCCATTTAATGATACTAAAGCTGCCTTAATAGTAGCACCTCTTGTAGGCGCATGTATACATACAGGACTTTCAGCTTTTTTCACTATAATTTATAATTTGTTTACCGGTAAAATCAAAGAGTTTGGAAGATGTCTTTTTAGTAAAATGGGCATATTTATTATTATTTCTGCTATTTGTAGTGGACCACTGGCAATGTCGGGATATTTGTTTGCAATTAATATGGCAGGGGCTTCATATGCAGCCGTTATTACATCTACTTATCCTGCTATAGGCGCTGCTTTGGCGGTAATATTTCTTAAGGAAAAATTAAATAAAAGAGTTTTGATGGGAATTATATTGTGTGTTGTTGGAGCTGTAGCTACAGGATATTCTCCCCTAAGTACTTCATTGCATCCTAAGTTTTATTTGGGAATAATATTTGCTGTTTTAGCTTCAATAGGTTGGGGCTTAGAAGGTGTATTCGGCGCTTATGCTATGGATGTTGTAGATCCTGAAATAGCTATTTCAGTTCGTCAAACTGTCTCATTTTTTATATATATAATTTTTGTAATTCCATTTATACATGGATTTGGAATGTTTTTCAAGGCATTTGCAGCACCTAGTATGCTGGTTTTTGCATTAACAGGTATAGTATGCAGCGTATCATATGTTGCTTGGTATTTTGGCTTAAGCATGACTGGAGTAGGAAGAGCTATGGCTCTTAATATTACTTATTCTATATGGGTAATATTATTAGATTGGATAATAAATGGAGTACATGCTTCTCCAAATTTAATAATTGGGTGTTTGATAATTGTGTTTGGAGCAATTCTCGTTTCAGGCAATCCAAAAGAAATGATAAAATTAAGAGAATATAAGGAGTAATAATATGAGAATGAAACTACCAATGAAATTTAGAATACTACAATTAATTTGTGAAAGAAGTATTCAACTTAAAATAATAAATACATGTGAAATTATAAAGCTGATTAATTTAGAATATGGGAATGAAAGACAATGTTGTGATAAAATTGTACAAACACATATTCTAGCACTAAAATCAGTAGGATTAATTGAAGAAATTCATGTTTATGAAAATAAAAATCAATTAATATCCGAATATAAGTCAACCAGTGAAGGCTTTAACAGAATGAAACTTATACCTAATAATGCTGAAAGCTATAAAGAATGGCTGCCTTTCAAAGGACGAGTTAGTGCTTTAATAAATCATAGTAGCTAATAGAAAGCTCACTCATTCTGATCTTCAAAGCACTTAACTTTTTCCTTTAATTTAAATAATTACTAATTTATTCGTATTCCAAATTACTTATTGTATTTAAAATTTTAAAATTAGCTCTATCATTTTTTTGTATTGCTTCCAAGCTCTCCCGACAAAAATTTGCTATTGGATTGGATTGATATTCTCCACAAACATCTATACCACAAATTCGTTTATTTATAGCAATAGATTTAATTAAATTAAGCAACTGTATAAGCTTCATATTTCCTTGATCCCAATTTGTTACTGCTTCTGATTCCTCAAGAACATCTTTATCAATACTAACATAGACATCATCAGTAGAAATTGCTAATTTTATGTGTTTTTTTATATCTGCTTGTCCTACATCTTCTTCCGAAAATACTAAAACCTTTTTATTTAAATTTTGTGGTATAGATTTCATCAAATCCTCCCTAGTGCCTATAATAACAACTTTTTTAAGCATTGGCAGCTTCTCTAAGGATTTCAATACCCAAGATCCACAGGTTACTAGAGATTCACAGGGAGCATCCATCATATCTGTATGATGATCGAATAGAACTAGCGTGAAGGGATCTTGAACTTCTGACATAAGCAGATAGGTCACATAATGGTAGTTACCGCTTCCTATAAATGTTATTCCTCTATCTTTCCGTTTTTTCAATCTCTTACTAATGGACACTAAAGACTTCCTTTCACAATATTTGTTTGTATTTTTAATATCTGAAAGGTTAATCCTTTCGTAATGTGTTTTTTGGAAATATGTTTGAGTATGATATACTTCATCAAAATCCAATATATTTACTGAAATTCCCACAGCTCATCCACCTCCATATTATTCTTATTAGTCTTTCATCTGCGGTGTTTTAAACCTTTTCGACAAAGATACTATTCCAATATCTATGCATAATTATATATCAAAGGAAATTAAACTGTAAAATGACATGTTTGACATAATTTCCTTGTAAACTCTATGTTTAGACAGTAAAGGCCTATAAACCTTATCAATTTAAGGTTTATAGGCCTTTTACTTACTTTACAACAATATTTAACATAGAAAGTGCTAATTTATACACTGCTCCATTTTTTATCCGATATCTGCTTTTTTATAATACAATGTACATAAAGCTATTCCTACTATAAAAGTAACTACTGCTGATAAAATGCTTATTTGAGGAATAGTCACCATACTCGCAGTTATTGGTGCTGTACTGTTATATTTATCTAGAAGAGGCATAATTGGAAGCATAACTAAACATGATGGCATAGTCTGAACAACTTTTTCACTTAAATTAAATGCAACTATGTCTAACATCCAAAGAGAAACTCCATATATAATTGGAGCTATTAAATTTCTACTTACTGATGCTATAAATACAGTAATAGGTACTAAGGCTGATTGAAATATTATTATATAGAAATTTACTTTTAAGTAAGTGAAAATTATATTAGTAGTTAAATTTTCATGAGGAACAATTAATCCTAAAACTATGATTATACAAAACTTAAACATATAAACTACAGCTATAATAATTATAGTTACAATTATTTTACTCACAAATATTTTAATTCTAGTTGTGGGATATGAATATAATTCTCTTGCTGTATTATCTGTAAATTCTTTTGAAACTAAAGTTGCAGCTACAATTATAAATACAAGAATAAATGTAAAAGATGAACCCATCTGCTCTCTAAACATGTATTTATTCCAATTTATAACCGCTCCTTTATTTTCTGTAAATAAAAACATTAATGGAAAAATAGCACATACCCCAAGCATTGTTGGAAAAATTTTCAATCTTTTCATTTTTAAAAATTCACAATATATCATATTAAACATTTTTATTACCTCCAGTAAGTTTTACAAAATAATCTTCAAGTGTGTCAACCTTAACACTTAATTCTTCCACATCAATGTCATTATTTATTAAAATCTTTGATATCTCAGATATTTTATTTAACTTTTCATAAACCCTTATAATATTTTCTTCTGATATTTTATAATCAAATATATCTAACTCTTTTTCTAAAATAACAGAAGCCTTTTTATCATTATTTACTTTTATCTTTAAATAACGTCTGTTCTTCTTTTCCATTTCTTTATACTCTATTTCTTCTAACAACTTTCCCTTATGTATTATTCCAATTTTTGTTGCTAACTGATGAATTTCTCCTAATATATGACTGGACATTAAAATAGTTATTTCTCTCTTTTTACATAAATCAATTAAAGTTTCCCTAATTGATTTTATTCCTATAGGATCTAATCCATTAGTAGGTTCATCTAATATAAGAAACTCTGGTTTATGAAGTATTGCTCTAGCAATTCCTAAACGCTGCTTCATCCCTAGTGAGAACTTCTTCACAGTTTTCTTTTTTATATCATTTAAATCTAATCCAACAATATCTAAGGCTTCTTTTATATACTCCTTATTTTCTATGCCCATCATTCTTCTATGAATCTCTAAATTTTCTTCCGCTGTAAGATTTGGATAAAAACCAGGGGTTTCTATTATCGCTCCAATCTTACCATAAATATCTCTTGAAAAATGACTTTGTCCAAATAACTCAAATTGTCCTTTTGAAGTATTTACAAGCCCCATTATCATTTTTAAAGTAGTAGTTTTACCTGCTCCATTTTGACCTAAAAATCCATATATTTCACCTTTATTTATAGTCATATTCAAGTTGTCCACCACATTAATATTTTTATAAGTTTTAGTTAAGTTATAAGTTTTTAATATATGCTCCACGTCATTACCTCCAAATTAAATTTTAGAACTTCCTTCAACAATCAAAAGGACTATACTCTTAATATAAAGTATAATCCTTAAACCCCTTTTACACATTTCTTACAAATTCCTTAAATATTTTACATGAAGCTCATCTATAGGCAGTGAAAAAGAAAAAGTTGTTTTTTCATAAGGAATACTAGTTATTTTAATTTCACCATTTTGTTTTTCCACTAGTTTCTTAACTATAGTAAGTCCTATTCCGCTGCCTTGTAATTTTCTATTTCTTGATTTTTCCGCAGTATATAATCTTTCAAAAATATAGCTAATATCCTCTTTAGGTATTCCCTTTCCTTTATCCCAAACATTAATATACGCTTTATCTTTATCCTGTTTTACATCAATTCCTATAACCTTACCCTCTGAACCATACTTTAGGCTATTAGAAACTAAATTATTTAAAATTCTATTTATAGCTCCTTCATCTCCTAAAGCATATATATCTTTATCTGGAATATTAAATACAGGCTCTATACCCTGCTGTATAAAATCATTGTAAAATACAATTACATTCTGTCTTATTATTTCTGACAAGTTAACTCTCTTAATTTCTAGTTTTAAATCATTAGATTCAATCTTAGACAACTGAAAAAATTCTTCCATTAGAACTTTTAAGTTATTTCCCTTTTTCTCTATAATATCTATGTATTCTTTTTTCTCTTCTTCATTTATATTAGGATCTTTAATAAACTCTACATATCCGAGTAACGAAGTTAAAGGAGTTCTTAAATCATGAGAAATATTAGAAATCATCTTTTTTCTATCTTCCTCATAATTCTTATTTAAATTTAATACCTTTTGAAACTCATCAATAAGCTTGTTTAAATTACTAACTAGTTTACCAACAGCTTTATTATGATTCTGTAATCTAACTCTCTGATTAAAGTTTCCTAATATAATTTCATTTATAATTTCTGCTATATAAAAATTTTTTCTATTTTGCTTAATTATAATTCCAATAAGAACAACAATTATTGCAATTAAAATAGCATACATCATTTTATATCACCTAACTTATATCCAATACCCCAAACTGTCAATATATAATTAGGTTCATTAGAATTGTCCTCGATTTTGCTTCTAAGCCTTCTTATATGAACCATTACAGTGTTATCATCACCTACATATTCTTCTCCCCATACACTATTAAAAATCTGAACCTTGGTAAAAACCTTATTAGGATTTTCAAAAAACAACTTCAATATTTCCATTTCCTTAGCTGTAAGATTAAGTTCTTGTCCACTTTTTGTTACTACATATTTTTCTAAATCAAAGCTTATATTTCCATGTGTTATGATATCTTCTTTCTTTTTCTCTCCATCAAAATACATACATCTTCTTAGCTGAGCCTTAACTCTAGCCACTAATTCAGCTACTGAAAAAGGTTTAGCCATATAATCATCTGCACCAAGCCCTAACCCTATTATTTTATCTGTTTCCTCTCCTTTTGCAGATAGTATAAGTATAGGTACTGTACTCTTTTCTCTTATTCTTCTCATAACTTCTATACCATCAATATAAGGAATCATTATATCAAGCAATATCATATTAAAATTATTATCTTTAAATTTTTCTAAAGCCTTTTTACCATCAAAAACTGAGGTAATTTCATACCCATCTCTTATTAAAGCTTTAGATATTAAACCATTAATTTCTTCATCATCCTCAACTACTAAAATCTTCATATTTTTCACAGTTACCACCTCTTTCAAATTATACCATACAAAAAAGACATGCTAAATAGTTAAATAGCCATGTCTTTTTCTTCTCTTTTAAAAATATATTCATCTTCACAAATAATATCTTCAAAGGTTTTACCTTCTTTATATTCTAAAATATATCCGAAAAACTTTTCAAACCGTACTATTTTTATGAATTTAGGAATACATGGGTGACTAATGCTGTTTAATATATCTTATTCATAAACAACTTCACTCCCTATCTTTTTTAACATTTTTGTTTTTAATAGTAGGAATAAATTACTATACATATATTCCTTGAACTGCAACTTTAAACATGTTATTATAATCACATAAACAAACATTCATAAAGAATATTTGGTCGTGCTACATGGGGAGTTAGCGGTGCCCTGTAACCTGCAATCCGCTATAGCAGGATGGAATTCCCCCTATAGGCTTTAGTCTGTTGGGTCAGTCTGATCAAAGTGGTGTTGAGAACTGGGTCCCATGCAGCAGAAGCTCATGAACTCCGTCAGATCCGGAAGGAAGCAGCGGTAAGTGATCACTTCTGAGTGCCGTGGAACAACCTGGTTTGAGCTAACTAGATCCGTAACGCCAGTATGCTAATTGTCAACAGGGGGTGCACGATATACATAGTCTATACCTATTTTTATTATATTTTGCACACCATAAGATTTTAACTCTTCCGCATATTTTTAAAGCAGTATCAGCACTCTCATTAAATTCATCTTCATTTTTAGTGTGTTATCTTAAAGTGTTTACAAGTTATTCTTTAAAGTCCTACAGCTGGTGATGTTTTACTTATAAATATTACTCCATCATAGCAATTTATAGGAGTTTGTGGACATGTTCCTTCTAGTATGTTTTTAGAATATTCTGCTCCAATTTCATGTATTAGTTTTGGTTTTGACAACCAACCTTTTAATTAATTATTTTGTAAAGTTAGCTTTACTTTTTGGAAAACTTTATTTATAATATAAGTAAAGTTAACTTTACATCCAGTAATTAAATTAATTCTTATAAGTTTTAACTATATAATACATGTAAAGCTTGCTTTACTTGAAAGGTGGTAAAATGTGAAAAACAGAATAAAAGAATTAAGAGAAACTTTCGATCTTACACAACAAGACTTAGCAGAAAAGGTAGATGTATCACGCCAAACAATTATTTCTTTAGAGAACGGCAAATACAATCCATCTATTATTTTAGCTTATAAAATATCTAAATCTTTTAATTTATCTATTGAGGAAATATTTATATTTGATGAGGAGGAGTTTTAAATGAATAAAAATAAGGAAATTAAAAACAAAATATTGCTATATAGTCTAGCAGCTGCTGTAGGTTGTATTGCTTTATTCGTAGGTTATGTACTTGATTTTCAACCACAGACCATGTCAGGTATAGCTATTGGCTTTACTCCAGTAGGATTAATTGGAGCATTAATATATACTTTTGGAAGCCAAGAAAAATTAACTAAACAACTTAAAATCGAAAATGAAGAAAGAAATGTTTTTATATCAAATAAGGCAGGAAGTATTTCCTTTTGGATCATTTATTTTTATGTTTTTGTAATGGCTATGGCTACTGATTTTGTAAGTATATCTGCCAGTACTTTAACTATTATTACTTTAATATTTATGTCTATTGTATATTTTACTACTCTTATTATACTTCATTATAAATATTAAAGCTTAACAATTGACAATGGAGAGTTAAGTAAAGGACGCTAAAAATGCTTTTAGCGTCCCCATATATTATAGTACATAAATCTATTTTATTAACTAACTTTCTTTTCTTCCTTAGTATCTATGATAGTTTTCCTTTTTCTGTTAACAGCTATCATAAATATTCCAAATGCAATCACAGCTCCAACTATACCCATTGGATATGCAATACTTGGAGTAATTTTAAATCCCTCTGGTGCAACCAATATATATGTCAAGGAAACAGCTGTCATAAAGACTGCAGGTATTGTAGCTATCCAATGGAATTTATTACTCACTACAAGATACATAGCGCTTGTCCAAAGAATAATCATAGCTAAAGTTTGATTTGACCAAGCAAAGTATCTCCATACAATATTAAAGTCCATTTTAGTAAGTACAAAACCTATTAAAAATAGCGGAATACTTATCATAAGTCTATTTTTCATTGGTCCTTGCTTATAATTTAAGAAGTCAGCAATAGTAAGTCTTGCACTTCTGAATGCAGTATCTCCTGAAGTTACTGGACAGGCTACAACACCTAGTATTGCAAGAGCACCACCAACTTTACCAAGTAAAGTATTTGAGATTATACTTACAACCCATCCTTGTCCACCATGAGCTGCCATCTGTTTTCCTAATTCTCCTGTACTTCCAAAGAATGTCATAGCTGCAGCTGCCCAAATTAATGCAACTATACCCTCAGCTATCATTGATCCGTAGAATATTGATCTACCTTGTCTTTCATTAGTTATACATCTTGCCATAAGTGGAGATTGAGTTCCATGGAAACCTGAAATAGCACCACAGGCAATTGTTATAAACATAAGTGGCCATATTGGCAATTTATCAGGATGTAGATTAGATAAAGTTATTTCAGGAATGTTATATCCGCCAAAAACTATACCACCACTAACCCCAGCTGCCATTACTAATAGAGCGATACCAAATAGAGGATAAATTTTTCCTATGAGCTTGTCTATTGGAAGTAATGTAGCAAGTACGTAGTATCCAAAGATTACATAAACCCAAAATGTTTTATCTAATGCTGCTGGTGTTAACCCTGCTACTAGTGCTGCAGGCCCAGTAATAAATACAACTCCTACAAGAACTAGAACAATTACAGAAAACCCGCGCATAAAGTTTTTAAATCCAGAACCAAGATATTTTCCAACGACTTCTGGAATACTAGCTCCATCATGTCTTACTGAAAGCATTCCAGAAAAATAATCGTGAACACCACCAGCAAATATAGAACCAAAAACAATCCATAAAAATGCTACTGGTCCCCAAAGTGCTCCCGAAATAGCACCAAATATAGGACCAAGCCCTGCAATATTTAAAAACTGAATTAAGAATATTTTCCATGCTGGCATTGGAACATAATCAACGCCATCTTCAAGTCTTATGGCAGGAGTCTTTAGATTTTCATCAGCTCCAAAAGCCTTTTCAACAATTTTACCATAAACAAAATAACCAACTATAAGTGCAACTATTGACAATAAAAACGATATCATTTGAAGTCCTCCTTTATTTATCTTTAACATCTTAATTATATAAAAATTAATAAATTTAAGATAAATAAACACACGAAACAACAAAATCAGAACATAAACTGCATTTTTACTTTCATAAAATACATTTAGATGCCCATTCTCCTCTTAAATGCAACAATATTATTTCGACTTACGGGGACATCAACATTCATTCCATGTAATTTAATCACATATGTATTATTAAACCAAGGAATTATCTCAGTTATCTTATCTAAATTCACAATATAGGATCGATGACATCTAAAAAACTTTGAGTTTGGAAGTTTTTTTAGAAAATCAGATATACTAGATACTAATACAAACTTATCCTCTTTCGTGTATATATAAACTTCTCTTTCATGGGCCTCACAGTAATATATATCATTAACACTAACAACAATTAATTTATCATTTTTCCAAAGGGTTAACTTATTACTTGAAACATTTTCAGTAGTTTTAATTCTTTCTAAGCGATTAAGAGTTGTTACAATTCTATTCTCAGAATAGGGCTTTAAAATGTAATCAAAAGCCTCTACTTCAAAGGCATCTACAGCATACTCACCATGAGCAGTGATAAAAACCGCTGTAGGCCTTGGATTAAGATTCTTAATTATTTTGCTAAAGGCAATACCATTAAGCTTTGGCATACTTATATCTAAAAACAAAATGTCCACCTGCTGACTTTGTATATATTCTAAAGCTTTTACACTATCATCAAACTCCTCAAGAATTTCAATACCACTAAAGGTATTTATAAAGTATTCCAGTTCTTTTCTTGCAGGATATTCATCATCAACAATAATACAATTCACCATACCACTCCTTTCTGTTATGCTTGTACACTATAGATCCTCTAATATATTTTTAAAATTATATTAGGAAGCATTTAGTACCTTTTATTATGAATTTAAAGCTCCTTTACATTGTGAACTGTAAAGCTTATTTTTGTTCCCTTATGTAGTTGTTCTATGGTAATACCTTTTCCATATATATGTTTTAGTCTATTGTTAACATTTGTTATTCCTATCTTATTTTCCTTCATACTATCATTATATATTTTCTCTATAGTTTCCTTTGTAATTCCTATTCCATCATCCTCTATGGATACGCTTACTTCACTGCTATTTAAACGGCTCACAGTTATAACTACTGTCCCTGAACCCGTCCCTTCTATAATACCATGTCTTATAGAGTTTTCAACAATGGGTTGTATTATAAGAGAGGGAACTTTTACGTCTATATCTTCTTCAATATTAAAAATCATCTTCAATTTGTCACCAAAGCGTGCTTTTTCGATTTCAATGTATGCCTTAACCTGCTCTAATTCCTTTGACAATTCTACAAAGGAGTTGCTGTAGTCAAGGTTATATCTTAAATATGTAGATAAATTAATAATAAGTTCTCTTGCTTTATCTGGCGCAAATCTTAAAAAAGATATTATAGTGTTAAATGAATTGAAAAGAAAATGAGGATTAATTTGGGCTTGTAAAGCCTTTATTTCTGCTTTTGCAGCCATATCTTTAAGTTTACTTACCTTGCTTATTTCAAGCTGAGTAGATATAAGTTGAGACAGTCCTGTTATCAAACTAGTTGTTTTGAATGTCACAGCATTTTCCTTTGCATAATATATTTTCAATGTTCCTATTACCTTATTCCCCTCCCTTAAGGGGGCTATAATTGCAGATTTTAGTGGACAATTTTTATTAGGACAATTTATATCCGAGGAATTATTTAAAGCCATCACAATTCCCTTTGCTATAACCTCTCCCGTACTTGCAGTTATAAACCTTTTTCCCTTGATATGATGATCCCCTGCCATTCCTACATGTGCAAGTATTTTTTCCTTATCAGTAATAGTAACCGCAGCGGCTCCAGTTGAATTTTTTATTATTTCACATATTTTTTCACTAGAATGTGGAGTTACATCTCTAAAATATGGAAGGGTTCTATTAGCAATTTCAAGTGCAAGCTGTGCCTGACTTGCAGCTATTTCTTCCTTTTCTCTAAAGCTATTTTGAATTAAAACAATTAGTATAGAAATACCTATGCCATTAGTAAGGCTCATTGGCAAGAAAATACTTTTTACAATACTAAGGGCACTACTATAAGGCCTCGAAAATAGTACTATTAGAATCATCTCTAAACTTTCTACCAGTATACCTCCAATTAAGCCATAAAATTTTTTGTCTTCTTTTTTAGCTTTCTTATATATATATCCAGATGCAAAACCTGCTACTATAGTTGTAATAGTACATGGAATGGACGTTACCCCTCCTAAATCAGTAAATAAACGGTGAAGACCCGCTATAATACCTGCAGAAATACCTACAAAGGGTCCGCAAAGAATACCTCCTGCCATAACTCCAATAATCCTTGTGTTAGCAACGGCACCATTTATTTCACTACCTGTATAGGTGCCTATTATACCAAAACATCCAAAAATAGCAGAAAGAATAATCAAATCTTTTTTTCTATATTCCTCCTTTTGCAGTATGTTTTTAAATATAGGCAGATTTGAAATAAAAAATGCCATAACTACCACATATCCAAAATTATTAATAAGGCTTTTCAAAAGTTCTATCATCAAAATTTTCTCCTCAGCAAAATCTGTATATTTTCCGTACATATTTAGAAATTATTCAAAATAAAAAAATAAGGCTTATTCAGCCTATTTAATAATTTGCAGACGGTCTTTAATATCAAACATTTCTTCTTCAGTTTCATGAAGTTTGTGCTTGATAAACTTAACATCTTTAGAAACATTATTAAAATTGTCTTTAGTTTCAGTTCTAAATTCAGTAAGATCAGCAGTTTGGTTATACACAGCTATAACTTTTTCTTTAATCTCTGATATATCAGATTGCATCTGAATTTGAATTTGCTGCATTTTATTTTGATTTTCTTCCATTTTACTTTGATTTTTTTCCATTTTATTTAATTTAGCTAATATCTCATTTAGTATTTTTTCCATAATCAACAACTCCTTTTATCCTGGTGATGAAATTATATCATACAAGGGTAATGAAATCTACTAATATGGAAGAATGCATAGCCTACATATTCTTCTCCTTTATTTTAGCAAGATTTACTTTTATCTCCTCATCCTCCAACTGACTAACCTTTGTTTTTAAACTTTCTATCTCCTAAAAAAACCAGTGATTGATTCAAATCAATCACTGGTTTTTTTGTTTTCTGTATTCACTATTTATAATTATTTATCAACATAATTTAATATGTGAATTATTTCATTTTTTCTGCTATCTTATTTATAACATTTACTCTTTCAGGACCTAAATCACTAGCTAACTTTGTTGGCACAAATCCGTTTTTATAAACCCTATTTTCATTAGCATTTATTATAGCCACAACTGTTTTCTCTAGTTCTTCATCATCTATTAAGCCCTCAAGATATGTGTCAACTAAATCTCTCAATTTACTTGCTAGTTCCTTTGGGTTTTTGTAACTTGCTCTCATTTTTAATGTACTCCTTTAAAATATCTAATATATCATTATAACCTTCATGGTTAATCTTTCTAAATCCTAGGTAAGTTCTCCATGATTCTTATTTTCCTCGGCTGCTACCTCTTATAGCTTTTTTAGGTGTTGGTACAGCAGTTTTATTATTACCCTTAGATACCTGTTCATTTCCAGGCTTACTATTATTTGATTGAAAAGCTGGTTTGTTTTTAGCCATGATACCACTCCTTATTATTTGAACATATTTCTCTTTTAAATCATTATATAGTTTTATAGATATATATACAAGTAATTTGTTAATTTTAAAGGCCGTGCTAGTTAAACCAGCACGGCTTTTAATTACGTTATGGAGCGGGTGAAGGGAATCGAACCCTCGTAACTAGCTTGGGAAGCTAGCACTCTACCATTGAGTTACACCCGCATATATAAAACATAAAAATCTATAATTTTATTGTATTTTATTCCTTAACTTATCAACTTCAATTACTTTCTAATGATTGCTGACACTTGAAATTTTACTATTTTTAACATAGTATAGTTTCATTCTATACATCAATATGTTGAAATATATACCAAATGCTCTAATTTCCACCTTAAATCCTCTAAGTACCGCATAATGATACGCCTGGATCTGTATTTGTCTTATTTTAATCAATATCCAGTTGCTCCATCATAAATAATAGCTACAGCAAAACATAAGTTGATTTACTTATGTTTTGCCTTTTTAGGTACAATATTAGGTTTTTTCGTAAGGTTTTTAATATTCGCATATGTACTACAACTTACAGCTATTATAGCTATAATATTGATTATTATAGCAAAAGTACTCAATTTACTACCTACAGTTATAAATCCATAAACTATAAAAGATGTAACCACAGCGTTTATTATTAGTGAAACTATATCTTTCATAAAAACTTCTCCTAACTTTCAATTTATATATTTAGTGTCTTAGTCGCGGTATCACTTCCCTGACACTTTTATTCTAGCATACCTATTATTAATTACAACCTGTATTCTATAGATAAACTAGATGAAAACATAATTTATTAATAGTAACTTGTTTGCCAGTGTGTAATTTAAGGCATCTGAAAGCAGCAAATAGGTAAAAGAAGCTTTAGAAACTTTATTTATATAATCAACTCTCTATATTTTTCTAAATTAAATAAAATATACACATAGTTGTGACAAGACTGTAACAAAAGCACTTTATAATAAAAACAATAAGAAATTACAAATAAACAAGCCCAAATTGAAAGGGGAAATAAAAAATGAAAAATAAGAGTTTAATAACTAAAGTTATAACAGGATCAATTGCAGCAGGTTTAATCTTCTCATCAGTAGGTATAGCTTTTGCACAAAGTAGTACTACAGGTGCTTCTAGTAAAAGTGGATTAACACAAAAAATGGATAGACAAAATGGTCCTAAAAAAGGAATGAACCCAGAATCAATGAAGACTAACCTTAATAAATTAGTAACTGCTGGAACTATTACTGCAGATGAAGAAACTAAAATAATTAACTATATAAAACAAAAAGATACTGAAAGACAGGCTGAAATGGATAAGGTTAAAACTATGACTGAAACTGAACGTCAAGCATATTTTGCTCAAAAGGGCAATAACAGACCTGACTTAATTAAAGAATTAGTTGATGCTTCAATAATATCTCAAGCTAAAGCAGATGCTATAAAGGCCGCTTTACCTGCTCCTAATCATGATGGTGCTAGAGGTGATAAAGGCCCTAAAGGTGCTCCAACTACATCCACTCAAACTACTAATTAATAAAATTAAGTAAATTGTAAAAAAACAGGTAGAGATTAATCTCACCTGTTTTTTATTAACACCAATAGGTTCATTTATATAAAAATTTTTAAAAGAGCTGTATACCACATCTTTAATTTACATTTTCCTAAAGGTTTGAATTACTCAAAGCTTTAAGTTCATCGCCAAGATATCTTGCTATATTACCCATTCCTGAAATTCCTGCTACAGCTTCAGCTTCTGAGTTGTAGTTTGTATTGGTATTTACATCGTATGTAAATATTTCACCATTTTTATCAGTAATAAACTCAATGCCAGAAATATGAATTCTATTTGCTTCTAGGAATCTTGCATATTTTTGGAGTATAGGATTTTCAAAGTCTTTAATAATTGTAAACTTAGATTTTTTAACTTCACCAACTGGGCAGAAAGCATCTCCAATTTGGCAAACATCAGCTGGGCATAATTGGAATCCTTCTGATGTATCAACCTGTACTGCATATACAAATTTGCCACCGATAAATTCACAACGAGTGATATATGGGTCCGTTGATTGAATATATTCTTGAATTAATGTTATTCCATCTATAGGCTCTTCAAATTCATCACTATTAACATAATATTTTAACGCATCTATGCTTTGGAATAATTGAACGCCTAACCCTTTACCAGCACGGTTATGCTTTGTAATAAAAGGTCCTTCAAATTTTTCTGAAGCATCAATAATTTCTTCTTTTCCTACAGCAACTACTGTATGAGGTGTACGTACTCCATTAGCATTAAGTGATGCGTACTGAGCTACTTTGTTTACCTCTAATTGTAACGCACGACTTGTATTTATAACTCTACGGTTATGTCCCTCCAACCATGCAAGAATTGCTGATGTATATTCAGGTGCATAACGATGACCCCTAGTGTGTGAAGATGCACTCATACGATTATAAAACACGCCTTCTGGTGGAGTTTGAGATAAATCTAATATACCTTTATGGATAAACCAATCTTCATAAGGAAGGCCTAAAGCTTCTAACTCCTTTAATAATGGTGCTGTCCATTCATTATTTTCATGAATAATATAAATTTTTTTCATTTTGTGTAATTCCTCTCTGAAATTATTATTAAAATTTTTATGCTACATTTAACTCTAATTTATCTTTTTCATCTTTATTAAATGCATCTCTATGAAATTCATTTTCTAAACTCGCAACTAAAAATGCTACTACTGCAGAACCTGTAACATTTGTCATGGTTCTAACCATATCTATTACTACATCGATACCAAGAACCATTGCCAGTCCCTCTACAGGAAGACCTAGGTTAGATAGAACTACAGTTGCTGCAATAGTGGCCGCTCCTGGAACTCCCGCTATACCAATAGAACCTATAATATTCGTTATAATTAATAGCACGTAATGGTTTAATGTAAGTTCTATATTAAATATTCTAGCCACGAAAATCGCTACAAGTGCTGGATATATACCGCCACCTCCATTCATCCCAACACTGGTACCTATTGGTGCAGCAAAGCTTGCTATTTTCTCGGAAATTTTTACTCTATCAGTTAGCACCTTTAATGTTACAGGTAATGTTCCGTAACTACTCTGAGTTGTAAATGCAACCACCTGAGCGGGATAAATTTTCTTAAAGAATCTAATAGGATTAACTTTACCTACAAATGCTAACAAACTTCCATATGTAATTACCATATGAATAGCACATGCTGCATACATAGCTATAATCACTTTCGCAAGTGGAATCAAAGTTGCAACTCCATTCTTGGCAGCTACAACAGACATAAGGCTGAACACTCCATAGGGAGCTAGTTCTATTACTATTTTAGTTATATTAAACATAATCTTTGCAAAGGAATTAATAAAGTCCTTTACAGGCTTAACAACTTCCGGATTTTTTGCCTCTTGAATAATTATAGCTATTGCAATAAATAGAGCAAAAATAATTACTGGTATTACTTTTCCTTCAGCCATTGACGATACTGGATTAGATGGAACCATATCTAATATAATTTTGCTAAAAGCTGGAACTTCACTTGCTTTAAAGGATGCAGCTTTAGCAAAATGAACACCTGCTCCTAAGTTCATTGTAACTGCTACAAATATGCCAACCACAGTTGCAATTCCAGTAGTTAGTAACAGTAATCCAAATGTTTTAAAACCAATTTTTTTAAGCTGATCAGTATTATTCAATGATGTAATACTTGAAATTAAAGATGTCATTACAAGTGGTATTACTATCATCTTAATAAGAGCAATAAATACTTTTCCAATTGGCTCTATTATTAATACATCTTTCTTAAATATTGCACCTACTATAATCCCAAGAACCATTGCTGTTAAAACTCTTACTCCAAAATTAATATTCTTTCTTTTTAAAAAATATAAAACCGTAAATAATGCTGCTGATACTAATAAACTAATATAAGTTAAGTACATATTATAACCTCCTGAATGATTATTAAATTTAATATTTTAGTAAACTATGAATTTCGATAATAAATTATTGTTTTTAAGGTTTAATATTTACTTAACTTGGCCAAGTTGTAAATAAGACAAAAAAACCCTCTGCCTCTGAATAACTCCAGAGGCAGAAGGTTATACTTCCGCGGTTCCACTCTGATTAAGCATATTAATGCCCATCTCTAATCTAGTACAATTATACCATATCTCTATAACGGGAGAACCCGTAAAAGCCTACTAAACTTCGGTTTTAAGCTCACAGGGGCACTTCAATCACACTCATTCATAAAGCTCTCTCAACCAATGGAGCCTCTCTCTGTCTGATTTGTACAATTTACTTTTCCTGATCTCAGCATTTAATCTTATAATTCCTATCGGATTACTATGATTTATGTACTTATTATAAATGCTGTTCTAATAAAAATCAATGATTTTTTGACTTTTTATACAAGTAAAATTTTCCTGTAAATTTCTTCATTAAGAATTTCAGAAGCTAAGTCATATATAATTCCTTCATAAACATAAATATATCATTAAAAACTTTATGATTATCGTCACTTTTACATATAATATGATTAGAATTATTATAATATTTAATCACCTTTTTTTCTGATGATACATTTGAATATATATAATCAGCACTCCGATAATGCACAGTATCATCTAACAATCCTTGTATAATAAACATAGGACATCTAACTTGTTTTAATAGAGGTTTTGTTTTAATTAATAATATTTTAAAATTTATCATTGCTGAAAACGGAATTCTAATTATTGCTTTTGTATAGTGCCTTAAATTTTTAAACTCTCTTGTTTTAAAATCGCTTACTATATTCAAACATATTCTTTTTATATCCCAATGGTAAATTGGTGTACTGAGTGTTATAACTCCTGATATATTATGCTTTAAGGCTAAATTTACTGCTATAAGCCCTCCCATTGAAAAAACAATAACAATAATTTTTTCACATTGATATGAAAGTTTAAGCAAACTCTCCTCAGCTGAATTAACCCAATCAATATAATTCACTTTACCTAAATCCATTCGTTTTCCTGTATGTCCCTTTAACTTAGTACATACTGTAATGAAACCTTTATTTAATAAATATTCATTTAAAGGCGCTATTTCACCCACATCTCCAGCAAAACCATGTATTATAAGAAAACCAATTTTTTTATCCATATACTAAATAACTCCTATCAATGTATCATAAATCAATTAAATATACACTTATAGTGTAATTTTACACTATAAGTGTATAAAAGCAAACATTTTTATATGATAAGGTTCAATTCAATTAAGTTTATATCAAGTTCTAGTTGGCAACTTTATTTTTTCTACACACAGCTAAAAGCTCTTCGGAACCACTGGTAGAACCGTTGGTATTCAAAACACAAAAATGAGCACCAGTATTTCTACCAATGCTCTTAGTTAGAATATATTTAGTTTATATAAAAGTACATCTATTTTTTATAAACTACTCCTCCAGTTGCTTGATGAGTTGGAGTTACTGTTACTTCACATATTTGTACATGTTCTGGTACAGAAGCAGTATATAACACTATGTCTGCAATGTCTTCTGCTGTTAACGCTTTAATGCCGTCATAAACCTTAGCTGCCTTTTCATCATCTCCATGAAATCTAACTACACTAAAATTAGTTTCTACTATACCAGGTTGTATGTTAGTTACTCTTATAGGAGTATCCACTACATCCATCCTTAATCCATCGCTTATAAATTTAACTGCAGCCTTAGTAGCACAATAAATAGTACCACCTGGGTACGCATGAATCCCTGCTACTGATCCCATGTTTATAACCTGTCCTTTGTTACTTTCTATCATAGTTGGAACTATTTTTCTAGTTAAATATAAAAGTCCTTTTACATTAGTATCTATCATAGTGTCAAATTCGTCTAAACTTCCTTCCTGAACTTTATCTAATCCTTGAGCAAGTCCAGCGTTATTTACTAATATATCTATATTTTTTAATTCTTTTGGAATATTCTCAAAAACTTCATCTATAGCTTTTTTATCTCTTACATCTAATTGATATGTGTAAACCTTTGTGCCATAGCCTTTTTCTAACTTACCTTTCAAACTATGTAGTTTTTCTATGTTTCTTGCACAAAGTAAGAGTACAGCACCTTCTTTTGCAAATTTTTCCGCTATAGCTTCACCTATTCCGCTACTGGCTCCACTTATAAAAACAATTTTATCCTTTATCATAATTCCACCTCTTTTTTTTATTTTTAACGTACTATTTTAGGCATGTTCATTCTATTATAAATTATATTTATGGATTATTCTATCTAAATATGAATCTTATACCACAGATGCCGACTTCTAAGCTTCAGATGTGTCCAAAAAAACATCTCAAATTATAATAAGTAAATAAAAATAAATTTTGTGGATTTCCCATAGGTGTAAGACTGCTCCCTATATTAGCTGCCAGTGTTTGAAGTATTATTGTTTTCATAGGATCAAATTTTGCCTTCTTAAAAGTAAGTATAGCTAGAGGAACAAAAGTAAGCAGTGCAACATCATTTGTTACTAGCATAGAAGCAAAAAAAGTTATTACAACAAATATCATAGAAACCATTCTAGTATTTTTACATTTTAATAATACTTCAATAGCAATCTTATCCATAACCTTTAAATTTTCTAAAGCAGAAATTATTATCATTAAATTAAAAAGAAGTACAATAACTTTAAAATTTATATAAGACATTTTAGGATGTACTAAGAAAGAAGTGAAAATTGTCAATAATAATGATATACAAAACACTTTTTCCTTCTTTAATTTTTCAACCAATATATACATACGACCAGAGTCTAAACTTAAGTTTTCCATTAATATATTTTATCCTCTCTAATCAAAAACTGGCTTCACTGTCACTAAGGCACCTAATTCTCCTCAAGTTTTGCTACTTATATAATCTACTAATTAACTTTTCAAGATAAACGGATTTCATCTGTTTGCTTGCCATTGCTTGTTTTATTGGTGGTAATTTTAAAATTACGGATAAAACCGCCGCCATTGCTCTATGACTTGCAAATGCCTGATTGTCAAAAATTAGTTCCTGAAGCTGGCCTTTTTCTATTGCCATCAGAACAATTCTATGTACTGAATTTACTGGAGTAATGATCTGTTCCTTTCTACGTTGTAAAAAAATGCTATTCTTGTTACAATTTCTTACACAAACGCCACAGCCAAGGCAAATTTCTTCATTAATTTTTGCTACTTTCCTATTCAAATGCCCCACTTCATCTGTTTTAACCATTTCTATTGCAGATATAGGACATGCTTTAGCACACTTTCCACAACCTACACAACTATCCTGTATTATTTTCGGAATAAAACCTGTTGTCTGCACAGGATGAAGCATACCAAATTTTCTTGCTGCAATCATTCCTTCACAACAACAGCCGCAGCAGTTACATAAAAAAGCTGACCCTGATCTAACATTTTCAGCACACTGAACTAAATTATATTCATAAGCTCTATGTATAATTTCTAATCCTTCTGACGCATCAATTTTTCTAGCATAGTTATGTTTAGCAAGAGAAGAAGCTGTATCCCCAAAAGTAATACAAGTATCCAGAGGTGCATCACAATTTTTGCCAAGATGCTGCATCTTGTGACGGCAATAACACATACTTACACTTATATTTTTGGCTGTTTTTATGAAATAACTGGCCCTTTCAAAGTCCATGATTTCAACCTGGTTTTCATTTGAAAGAACTGCCTCTTGAACAAGGGCTTTTGCTAATTTTGTCTCACTGCTAAAAAATAAGTTTTTAATAAAATCTTCCTCTACATTTAAATATTGATGAAAAAGTTCTGACAACAGTTTTTGATCCAAAGTGTGACTTGTTCTCATTAAAGAAAACTCAAAAAAACCCAGCATTGGTGGTGGTAAAACATATTGTTGAACACCGTCACAATCCATATCTAATAAAATTGCATTTTGTGAAAGCTTTTCTAGTATTTTTTGTGTTGCAACCATATCCATTTTCCATATTCTACTTGCCATTTTCACTGTAAATGGCTTAATAGGAAGCTGTGCAACCAACTCTGCATCTTTTTCACTAAACAACATACTTAAAATTTTATATAAAGTCTCAGATGGAGGTGCCCCTTGTGGAAACCTATTTATTCGTTCTACCAAACTTTTATAAGCTGATCTTGTTGTAATATGAGACATACATTCACATCCCTTCCGCATCTTATATATCATAAGTGCACGTATTCATTTAACTTTTTAATTAATAAACATCAATTGGTGAAATTCAAAAAAACATTTCTGCTATTCAATAAATGTTGTGTATCATAAAATGGTAAATTCCTTAGAGATAATTCATTTCCTACAAACATTGATATTATATCATATTCCAAATATTGTTACACACATTTGAGAAATAATTCCACAGCTTTAAACTCAAGTACATATTAAAAAATATGCCTGTAAGAACCTCATTGCAGTAATTAAAGAATCTATTTTATTTAATATTTTCCTTAACTGTATCATTTATTATAATAAATACTATATCTTTTTTTCCATAGATACAATAAAATAATGAAAATGTTTATTTAAATATATACGTAATATATTTAAGATAAGGTAAACGAAAATGGTTAAGATTGGTTTTAACATCTTTTAGATTTTAGAACATGGATTTTAAGTATTCGTAATGATTGCTTTCTTTTTTTTTATGAGAATGATAAGATTACACATATGGAGGGATATGTATGATAAAAGATTTAGTAACAGAGAACAGAAGTTATAGAAAATTTCATGAACATTTAGAAATTAGTGAAGCTGTATTAAAGGAACTTGTAAATCTTGCAAGACTATCATCATCAGGAATGAATCTTCAACCTCTTAAATATATAATTGTTGCAGATAAGCAAAGAAGAGAACTGATTTTTCCTAATCTTCGTTGGGCAGCTTATTTAAAAGATTGGAGTGGACCAAAAGAAGGTGAAAGACCAGAAGCATATATTATTATACTAAAGGACAATACTTTAATTAATTCACCTACATTACAAATAGATATTGGAATTGCATGCCAAAGCATACTTCTTGGTGCAGTTGAAAAGAGGTTAGGTGGATGTATGATTGGGTCATTTAATAGAGAAGCTTTGAAAAATGCACTTAATGTTCCAGATGATTGTGAAATTCAGTTAGTTATTGCCATTGGCAGCCCACAACAAAATATTATAATAGATGATTTGCCAAAAGGTGGAGACATAAAATATTGGGAAGATGAAGAGGGAAATCATCATGTACCTAAACGAAAACTTGAGGATGTTTTAATATAACTACATATGTAGGATTATTATACCTACAGCAATTTTAGTGCACTAAAAAGTACTACTAATTTCATCAAAATAAGTGAATTTAGTAGTACTTTTACACGAGCTAAGGTGAAATCTAGGTTTTAAACTATATACTTATATTACTTTGTAACCTGATTATCGTTTTGCTTGACATACAATCACTTTCAATGTGCCTCTTTTTATAGTTCAGTATATTTTTTACTGTTACCCTTGGCTTTTTCAACTGGATACTTCTTCTCATTTTTATCTCTCTTTCTATGTTTTACCAATATTTTATATTTATTATAGTACGAAATCCATTTTTAAAGAACTGTACCTATATATTAGATGAAAGGAAATGATAAGCATAGCTGCAAAAGCAACAAAGGTTGAAACTACAATGATTCTTAAGTACAAAGACGTGGTAGATAAAAAAGGAAGGATATAAAATATCTCTTCCACATATACTGAAAAGATTTACAACTTTTTAAAGTCATTAACCGCTTTTCTTGCCTCCCCTATTTTATCTTCAACATTTACCTCTTCGTAATCGTAAAAATCTTGTACTTTCTTATAAATCATTTCAAGTAATTCAATAAGATCAGTTATAGAAATTATTTTACCTTCATAATTTCTAAATTTTGTTTAATATTTATTTTCATTACATATTTTTGAAAACTCACAGATACCTTGTAGGGATTAGTAGCGTCTAATTGAATAAATTAAAATAACTAGATATTAGCATAACAATACTCATACCTAGTTATTCTTAAACATATTAATTTAAAAGTTTTTATGGATGCTTACACAAAATTATTGACAGACTCTTGAATTATTTTATCTGAATTTTTTAAAATATAATCTATCAATTATACATAATTTAAAGTAAAAACTGCACCCTTTTGCAATATTACTAACCTACGTACACGTAAGAATGAGAATTACCTATAACATTCCTAAGAATGTCTCCATGAATTTGTCAGCAAAAAAGCCCTGTGCCTGATAGGTCAGGTGTAACCCATTATTCAGAATATTCATTGGACCATCAAACTCCTTAAATTTTTCAGCCATATCATTGAGAACACATTCGTTTTCTAGAGCTACTTCACGAATGATGTTATTATAAACATCATCGAATTCAACATTATATGTCCATCGTTTTTCCGCTACAGCATTTTCCATTCTTTCTGTGTCATATCCTGATAACGTGTTAAAAATAACGTGGCTACCCTTATGGCGTAGGATTTTTGCTATGTAATTCATGTTCTTGCGGTACTCCTCCGGGCTCACATTGGACCTAGAGTACACATCCGCATGTCGTTAATGCCTATGAGCACTGCTGTAATCTGTGGTTTATATCGCAATACCCTATTATATATATTGGAAATCGTCTGAGTAGTCGTATCACTAGTAACACTAGCGTCGATAAGTTTAATGCCTGAATATGGGGCAAGCACCCTGCGAACAACATTAAAGAAGCTCTGGTAATCACTTACAAAGGAGCATCCGATGAAGGCAAATGTGAATTCTAGATTCTTTAGTTTATCGTCCATCTCCTTTTTGTATTTCGTATTTATATAATCCACCGAACTCTGAATTTCCTTATCGAGTTCTTTGTATGTCTTGTCCACCTCCTCTATAGGATACCCAAAGGCATAGGCAATCATTTCCCTGTTGTTCTCAAGCGATGGGATTCCGTGCTGATAAGCTTTAAATCGTATGTCCATATATTCATTACTATACTCCGAATTGTTTATTGACTGTGTCATTTTCAACCACTATCCTTTCCAATTATTAAATGAAGTCAAGTGACAATTGCAGTTCTTCATCCAGTTGTCTGAATACCTCATTCACCTTTTCCATCGGATAACCATAGATATGGGAAATCTTTTTCTTATCATTTTCTATTGGTACTGTATGTTTGTATAGATTCATGCGTGTAACAGCATAGCTGTTAAAAAAGTCGCCTGAATACCTATCCTTATTCTGTGTCATTTTTCTTCTCATTCCTTCCTTTTATAATATTTTGCCACACTTCCAGAACCAAAATCAGTCTGATGTGCTTTCACTTTCAATCCCTTCTTTTGAATCAAAAGTCTTTTGAGGGAGTAAGTCCATCAAATGCTCAATCATATAATGGTAGCTATCATCTGTCGATACTTCTGCTTGAAAATAATCAGCATGTTCAAATGTAATAAATCCATGTATCGCACTTCGCAACATACGGGCTAAGTGGAAAGTTTCTTCATCGGATAAAGAATAATATTGCAATATCTGTCGGTAAATCCCCCCAATAGAACACTTCGTATCTTTTAACAACTTTTCGTTGGCAGCTGGTGATGTTAAAAGAAGTTGATACAACATAGGATTGGTTTTTGCATAGTTTCGATAAGTGTCTGCAAGTGCTATCAGCGCATCTTTTCCACGTTTTTCAGTACTAGCTTCTTCCATAGCTTCGCTCAATTTTTTAATTGCAACTTTTTCAATCTCATAATTTAATTCAGCCAGATTAGTAATATGCTTATAAAAAGCTGCTGATTTGATTGACAAATAAGCAGCAAGATCTTTTAATGTGAAGCCCCGACTCCCCGTTTCCTCCATATACTTTATAGCTGCTTGCACAATTTTTTCCTTTGATAATCCTTGTCGCGGCATATATTTTATCCTCCTTTAATACTAAAATCTCAAAAAGTTAATCAGATTAACTAAAACCCATTATAAGTTAATTCGATTAACTTATCAATATATGGTTGTTGTTAGTCGCCAGAGTTTAGTCGGAATCGATAAGATTCAATGGGTTACTACATTTACTTTTAGCTTAACAACAGATTCTACATGATTAGGATTATAGTCGTTAAGGTGTTTGGGTCATAAGGAAAAAGAAAGAAATTACTACTGATATGTTTGATATGCTCCT
>CAZKOJ010000002.1:0-81654 GCA_964554365.1 uncultured Clostridium sp.
AGTTCCAGTTGAAATACCAGATGAGAATATCATTTTTAATCCTTCTGGTAATTGAGCTATAACTTGTGGACGGAATGTAACCCCTAATCCTAATCCCAT
This sequence comes from uncultured Clostridium sp., assembly GCA_964554365.1. Taxonomy (GTDB): domain Bacteria; phylum Bacillota; class Clostridia; order Clostridiales; family Clostridiaceae; genus Clostridium_AM. Next base: position 100 of record CAZKOJ010000002.1, read on the forward strand.
TGCTGTGGCAATAATTAATAAGTTACGATTATTTATCTTTACGTTACTTAAGGTCTGAATTCCTGCTGCAGCTACTGTTCCAAACATAACAATTCCTACACCCCCAAGTACTGGCTGTGGCATTATGTTGATTAATGCTGCAAATTTAGGAAACAACCCTAAAACAACTAATAATACTCCAGCCATCATTGTTACATAACGACTAGCTACTTTTGTTAATGGAATTAATCCAATGTTTTGGCTGAAGGATGTATTAGGTAATGCACCAAAAACACCTGCAAGTAAACTTCCTACTCCATCAGATAAGACTCCGTCTCCAACACGTTTTTCATCTGATTCAACTCCAGAAACTTCACTAATAGCTTTTAAGCAACCAACAGTTCCAATGATTGTAACAAAATACGCTGGAATAAATGGTAATAAAACATTTAAGCTAAAATTCACACCATATCCAAAAACTTTAGGTAGTGATACCCAGCTTGCTTGAGCTACTGATGAAAAATTAATTAGTCCTAGCGGAATACAAATAATATATCCAGCCACCATACCAATTAAAATTGAAGCACTACTTACTAACCCTTTTCCATAATGGTTTAATAGCAATGTTATAATCATTATAAATAACGCAATAGAAATATTTTTCAAACTTCCATAATTGGCAGAACCGACACCACCAGCTGCCCAATCTATTGAAACAGGTAATAATGTTAATCCTATTAAACTTACCACTGTTCCTGTTACAATGGGTGGAAATAACTTCATTAAAGGCTTAATAAAAAAACTTAAAATAATTACTAAAAATGCCCCTAAAATTGTTGCTCCAAAAATTCCTGGCAATCCAAATTTTGATCCAACAGCTATTGCTGGTGCAACAAATGTAAAATCAGTTCCCATAACACAAGCCATGCGTGCTCCAATTGGTCCAACTCCCCTTGATTGAATAAACGTAGCCACTCCTGCCATTAAAATTGAACTACTAATTAACGCTGTGGATGTTCTTACATCAAATCCTAATGCTGCTGAAATAACAATTGGAACAACAATAATTCCGCCAAAAGCTGCAAATATATGTTGGAATCCTAATAAAATTTGTGTCAACAACTTTGGCTTGTCATCAATTCCATACTGTAATTCAATGTTAGCCTGATTTTTTTTCATCGCTCCAACATTAACGTCTCCATGGTCTTTTTTCATTGCTTCCATATTAATCTCCTCTATGTTTTTTTAATATTCATCTATCATACATAGAGCATCGTAGGGTATAAGGAATCTAAAAGAAAATAACTAGTCAAAATTTTCTCTTAATCTTTGACTTGTTATTTTCTTTCAGATGCCTAAATGAAAAAACACCTCAATCTAAATTAAGGTGTTGAGTTTAAGCATATCCATTCGCTAAAAACACAATACCTCGTAGTCTGCTAATTTACGGTTAGCAGGTAGAAACTTCCGGTCCATATTACCGACTATATACGAGCTTTTTGTATGATATATCAGCATTATAACACATTTTTAGACATAAAACATTTCTTAATCATAACTTTATTATAATTCCCAATCTTTCATTCTTAAGTGATGCTTGCAAGACTCCTCCATGAAGTTTTATTATTTCTAAGGCTATAGCAAGTCCTAGTCCTGCTCCTTTACTATTTCTTGATAAATCTTTTTTAAAAAATCTTTTAAATAAGAGATTTAATTCTTCTTCATTTATTGCTTCTTCTGGGTTATTCCAAAATTCTATTACTATCTGATCTTTCTTTTGGTATAAGTTTAAATTAATTTCTGTTTCTTTCCTACTGTATTTTATTGCATTAGATAATATATTCTCTAATGCCCTCATGAATTTATCAATATCCACTTCCTTGTACACAGGTGTTTCGGGAAAATTCATGCAAATATTAATATTATCTTCTTTTAATTGAGGATAAAATCCATCACTCACCTGTCGTAGAATTTCTTGCATTTTTATATTTTCTTTATCAAATACAATATTTTTCCATTTTAGTTTTGAAAACTCAAAAAATTCATCTATAAGAGTTTTTAAATATAAGCACTGTTCTTCAACAACATTTACATATCTTTCTCGTTCTTCTTCTCTATCATATTTTTTTTGCTTGAGAAGATTTAAAAAGCCTAATATTGAGGTTAACGGAGTTCTTAAATCATGAGATATATTTAGTAAAAATTCCTTTTCATTTTCTTTATTTTCTTTTATTTTTCCTCCCATATCATTTAACGATATTGCTAAAGAAGTAAGTTCATTATTGTATTTTAATGGTACCTTTTCTTGAAATTCTGAAGAATAAAGCTTATGTATTCCCTTTTCAATAGATATAATATACTTCAATCTCCCCTGACCAAGTAATGCAAAAATAACTATAAACACAAATATTCCTATAAGAATCATTATAAAGTCACCCTGAATAACTACATCTTTTATTACTATCATATATAAATCACTGCTTATTTTTTTTACATTTGTAATTTGTGCCATACCAGTTTCCTCTTGATTTACTTCTAAAATTTCTTTTAACATGGGAACTTGTATGTTAAACATTTCTTTCTTATTATTAGAGTTTATTATTTCTCCTTTAGAATTAACAACAAATACTAATATTTTGGCATTATAACCATATTGAAATGACTCCTTAAGTTTATCATCTACTTTATGTGGTATCTTAATATCATTCATATTTTTATTTATAAAATTGTCTATATCTTTACCCGCGTTATTTGAATACTCTGACAATATAACATTGTCTTTATAATTTGATGGAAACAAATATCTATTAATCCTCTCTACTGATATATTAAGCCTATTAAACACTATAACTACTCCCAAAGTTGAACTAATTAAAGATATGATAAAAATTATTATTAGTTCTGCTGTTAAACCAATTCTAAGCTTCCTTTTCAATTTTATATCCAACTCCCCAAACCGTCTTAATATATTTTGAGTTTTTTACACTATCATTTAGTTTTTCTCTTAAATTTCTAATATGGGTTAAAAGACTATTATCATTTTCTAAAAAATTTTCTTTCCATACACTTTCGTATATTTTATCTGAAGAAAAAATTATTCCTTTGTTTTTTGCAAGCAACACTAAAATATCAAACTCCTTTGGTGTGAGTTTAATCTCATTTCCAGCTTTATATAAAGCATGCTCCTTTAAGTTTAAATCTAAATCTTTTATCTTTATAATATATTTACATTTTTCACTTTTATCAATATTAACTCTGTTTAACATGGCTGATATCCTTAATGAAAGCTCTACTAAATCAAATGGCTTTGTCACATAGTCATCACAACCAGAAATAAAGCCTTTAATCTTATCCTGCTGATTATCCTTTGCAGTTAAGAATATAATAGGCACATTTGTAATTTTCCTTATTCTCTTTATTGCTTCAAATCCATCCATCTTAGGCATCATTATATCCATCAAAATCAAATTAAATTGTTCATTGTTTATTTTATCTAAAGCATCTCTGCCATCATATGAAATACTTGTTTCATATCCTTCCTTAGTTAAAAATATTGATAAAAAATCCACTATTGTTATATCATCATCTACTATTAATATCTTATAACTCATATATATTCCCCCTTATACATCAAATGTAATTATACCAAATAATACCTGATTTTAAAAAGACCATTGCTCATTGCAATAGTCTTCTTGCCTAATCAAAATCCCTTTTTGCAAAAATATAAGTGCTTAAAAACATCATAACTAAGGTCCAGCCTAAACATACCATTGAAACAAAAAACATGTTTATACTGCTAGTAAGTTGCTGGGAAATAACTCCTGTTAAAATCAAAATACCATCAATTATATAGGGAATAGGAAAAAATTTTACGAAAACACCATATTTATCTGATACAAGATTCCTGCCTGCAAATGCTAAGAGATACCAAATTGATGTTCCACCAATTAATACAAAATTTGTAAGTGCTGAAATTAGTGAATTTTTACAAACAGTTGATATAAATATTATTATTGATACAATGGCCATTGAAACAATTATTGTAATTAATACTAATGCTATAATTGAACTCCAAAGTGGAATCATTGTACGGCTTCCAGGTACATACTTCATTTGTGAACTTACTGCAGTTAAAGGCAGTGATCTATCCAAAACATACTTTGCACCTACATCAAAGGGCAATCTATAATCTGAAAAACCTAAATGAATTCCAGCTTCCAAAATAAATATTATTGTACTTGTAATTATAGTACTTGCACTTAAAATTATTGAAACAATAAACTTTGATAGTATAATCTTTTTTCTTGAAATAGGTCTGGTAATCAAGTTTTTAATAGTATTCGGAGCATATTCTCCTGATACTATATCAGATAACAATACAATCATAATAAGCAAAAAAAGTAATGGAATAAATCCCATTAGAATTTCTATAGTTGCATACATTCCTTTAGGTGTTAACTCATTTTTTTCTATATTATGTTCTTTTTCATATTTTAATTGAATTATTTCATATTCATTTTTAGGATTATTTTCTTTTTCTAATTTTTTAATTTGTTCATCTAATTTTGATTTATCATAATTTTTTATTGCATCCAAACCTAACTCTAGATCATGTATTTGTTTTTCAGTGCCTGCTATATCTCTTGAAAATTCTGCTTTTTTAAACTCTGTTTCTGCTTTATCTCTACCGCTCTTCTGAATATCAAGAAGAGCCTTATCTCCCTGAAGCTGTCCTTCTAAAGTTTTTGTTTTGGAAACATGTATTAATCCAAAAGCTATTGTAATCATAAGAATAACAATAATTGAAATCTTCTTTTTAATTACAACTCTTTTTAGTTCTTCCCATATATATTTACTCATTACTATTTATCCCCCATCATCTTTATAAACTTATCTTCTAAATTTTCTTTTATTTCAGAGAAGCCTTCTACATTTATTCCTTCTTCATGTAAATTTTTCACTATTTCAAAAATATCATGTATATCAGTATTTATTAAAATTGAAACGCCATCATTTTCTACTTTTAATAGTTTTACATGCGCTATGTTTTTAATAATTTCTGATGTTCTTTGGGGTAGCTTAGTTTTTATAAACACATTTTTTTCATTGCTAACTTTCGCTTTATCCCCTATTTGCTGAATACTAATAATTTTCCCATCATCTATAAAAACAACCTTTGTACATATATTTTCTATCTCACTTAAAATATGAGAGGATATAAATACAGTTACTCCTTTTTCTTTAACTAAAGTATTTATAGTGTTTTTAAGTTCAACAACACCCATTGGATCTAATCCATTTGTAGGCTCGTCTAGTATTAAGAATGATGTGTTTCCCATAAGTGCTTGTGCAAGTCCAAGCCTTTGTTTCATTCCCAAAGAATATTTTTTTACTTTTTCATCAATTTTACTACCTAAATTAGAAAATTTTATTACATATTCTATTTCATCTTTTGTCACATTTTCAAGCACACTAGCTATATACTTTAAATTCTGTCTTCCAGTCATATACCCATACATCTCTGGTGTTTCTACTACTGCCCCAATATTTTTTAAGGCTTCTTCTCTTTCAGTTTTTAAATTTTTCCCACATACTATGATCTCACCTTTATCAGAAAATAACATACCTGTTACAACTTTAATTAAAGTTGTTTTTCCTGCTCCATTTCTTCCAACAAAACCACATATTTCTCCCTTATTTATAGAAAAATTGATATCTTTTAATACTTGTCTTTTCCCTCTCTTTTTAGCAACATCTTTTAATTCTAAAACCTTTTCAGTCAATTAAATCATCCTTTCAATTCAAGCCCTTTATCTTCATCTCTTTTGAGAACTCAAATGGTATTTTAAAATTTCCATGTTCTGTTATCTTTATTATAAAGAATGAAACTAAAGTAAAAGGAAATTAAAAATAAAGAAAATATAAAGATTTGTTTTTTTACACGTAATAAAAAAGTGGAACTTATATTGATTTATAAAAATCTATATAAGTTCCACTTTTACGAAAGATATTAGGCATATGACATAAAATAGACCAACAGACTGACTAGTTATTTTTTTGAATGTGCCTCAAGGATTATGTAGTTATAACTTTGCATTATTTATATAAGTATATCCAACATTCTTTTAGGATTGTTAAGAAATGATTTCATGATTTTATAATTTTCAGTATCCTCATAGTTAACCCTTTTTAAACTATCATCCAATTCATAAATTATTGAATCTGGATAGGCCATTACTATTGGAGAGTGAGTAGCAATTATAAATTGAGAATTATCCTGAATTAGATCATGCATTCTTGAAATTAAAGCCATTTGTCTAGCTGGAGACAAAGCCGATTCTGGCTCGTCTAAAATATATAGTCCATTCCCTTTAAATCTACTCATAATAACTGACATAAAAGATTCTCCATGAGATTGTGAATGCAGTGAAATTCCACCATATGAGTCTAAAGCGTCTATATCATCAATATTTGAAGCTAAATTATAGAAACTTTCCGCCCTGAGGAAAAAGCTATCTTTAGGTCTCTTAATTCCTTTAATTAATTTTAAGTTTTCCCATAAATCTGAATGGGTATTTTTTGTTGAAAAATTAAAATTTTTAGTTCCACCTTCGGGATTAAAACCATATGATATTGCAATTGCTTCAAGTATTGTTGATTTGCCAGTTCCGTTTTCACCTACAATATATGTTACCTTAGGATGAAATTCCAATGTTGATAAATTTTTTATTACAGGCAAACAATATGGATATTTAGAAAATGAATTTATTTTTTCTTTACACAATTGAATTTCCCTTATATACAGATTCAAATTCATTAAGTTTCCCCCTTTAAAATCAATGCTGTCGCTTATATTTTCTTACAAAACTTCAAATTTAAACATCTACTAAATTGTACCATATTTTAAAATTGTTAAACAACCTAAGTACCCTACTAGACAGCGTAACCGCATGAAAAATATAATTACAAAAAACCATACTATTTTCACAGTATAGTTGGGTTCTTTTAATTTTATTTGATTGCTACATAAAAACATTAAAAAAATACCATTACATAGCTTTCTTATGCAATGGCATTTCTTTTACTATTTCATATATTTCATTCCAATTAAACACTCTAATTATATTTTTATTTAAAGGCATCCTATTATAATTAGTATCTATAAGCAATACCTTAAAACCATTTTCTGATAGCTGCAAAGCATTTTTATAGTTAGCAATATCAAGCCAAAAGTATGGGTCAGTAATTGTTCCATCGATATCAATACATATATTAAGATTTTTCATTTTAACACCTTCCTTGTGTAATAAATATAGTTATACTCTCAAATAAAGATTAGCTCACCTTTACTAAAGGATATCTATAATACTTATTTTAGCAAATAAGTATTAAGAATATATTATGATCAAGTAAACACTATATATGATACTAGTCGTCAATATCATAATTTATCCCAAAATAAGGAACCGTACTATTTTTGTATATTTCAACCATATAATGTTAAATTTTAACTATCGATATGGTATAATGTTTTTAAAGTAAATCATAAATTTCTTATGATTAATAATTAGAGGAGATGTTATATTGAATAATATAACATACTTTTTAAAAATATTCAGAAACATCATTATGACTATCATTTGCATAATACTTTTAATAGTCATATATGAATTTGATTATGTAAACAAATCATTTGTAAGAGATTCTCATTTTAGAAAATATACAAATGGAAATCAACAAATTTACTTTTTAGGAACAATCCACAGCGGCATGTCATTAGATTCTGAACCTTTTTCTCTGAAATCGAAAAAATTAAGCTTTTAAAATTCATGACAAAAGGATAATATATTCAAAAGGAATGAATTACTATATAAAAAAAGAATTGATTACGAGAAAAGTTGTATGGGTACTGTATACAAAACAGATATTTTTAAAAAGCAAGGTCAATATTTAATTGAAAAGCTTAATGGATTTAGTAAAACTATTGAACAAACAGGAGAAACAGAGTAATTAATTTAATAGGACTATTAGTACCTATTGGAGGTGTGATAAATTGGAGTATGTGCTAAATGAATTTTTTAATTCCATGTTATTTTTTTTGCTAACTTTACCTACTATAACATTAATAGTATCTGCAATATTATCTTTATTTGTAAAAAAGCGAATACTGATTTTAGGCTTTGTTTTTATAGGCTATTTAATTGCAACTTTTATTATGTCTGATTTTTCTTTTTTAATATATGTCCTCATATATACAATAATTGCTTTTATAGGAACATTTTTTGGTGATTCAATACGTTTTTTTACAAAATAAAATATTATATAACGGGTTCAATTTGTTGCATACATATCACTTACCTTTATCTATATTATACACCAACCTTAGTTAAGGCAATCAACCTTATATATAAGTTATAATAAAGTTTCTACATTTATTTTTATAATTTCCAACATTAAAACCAGCTTATTTGTCTATCACCATAGCCAGCCTTATAAGCTACTATTATATCCTGCATTTTATAAAGTATCCCTAATCTTTCACATTCAGCTTTGAATATTTTCCAAAGCTTTTTTGAATTAGGAGATGAACAGTCATAGCTATTTCCAAATGAAGTGTTATATTTTTGAACTAGATTCTTATGGGGAAATAATTTTGTTAATTCATTATAAAAGTAATCTCTTTGATTTTGTCTAAGGGATACCCCCATACCATATGCAAATATGAATTTAGCACCACACTTAGCTGCCTTTCTTACTATACCTATAATATTTTCCTCACTATCATTAATAAATGGTAAAATAGGCATGAGTAATATTCCTGTGAATATACCATTATCTGAAAGTTTTTTTATAGCTTGAAATCTTTCAGAAGATACACAAACATTTGGCTCAATTTTTTTGCATAGTTCGTCCTGAACAGTAGTAATAGTTATCTTTACAAGTACTGGTGAATGGGTTTTAATTTTTTTCAAAATATCAATATCTCTTACTATGAGATTACTTTTAGTTGCTATGGCTATTCCAAAATTAAAATTATTTATTTGCTCAAGTGCATTACGTGTCAGCATTAAATCTTTTTCAAAAGGATTATATGGGTCACTCATTGCACCTGTTCCAATAACTCCAGTTCTCCTCTTACTATTTAATTCTTTTCTAATAAGCTGCATTGCATTTTCCTTTGCTCTTACCTTATCAAAATTATCTATACAATAGCATTCACTTCTAGAATCACAATAAATACACCCATGTGAGCAGCCTTTATAAATATTCATATTATAGTTAATGCCAAACCATGAATTTTCTTTAACATACTGCGAAATTATCGTTTTGGCAGGAATATAGTCCATTTTTGCTTCCATCCTCATCTGTTCCCATTTCCTTTTCATCAATAAGTGGCATCCCACAACTTTGACAATAAGTTCCTTCCATATATACACACACTCCTTTTCTCATTTGTATCCATAATACCAAAATATATATGACATCTGTATGTCATATTCTGATATTAATTAATCTTACGTGTGGTATATTTATTGTTTGAACTTTAATATATCTTCATGCACAAGCATGTTCTTGTAACACACAATTGATTTTGTTAAGTTCTGCTTCTTGTTTTAAATACATTCTAAATACAAGTTTGTCTTCTTTAAAATTTAATATATTTTTATTTTTTATATTTAGTAAAAATACCTTATCAAATAGTTGATTATAGTAAGTGACCTCTATATCTTGATAGTTAAAAGAAATTGATGTATAGGTATCTTCTGTAGGAATTAAAATAATTTTTTTATCTGTTACTGCAAAAATACATTCAATCCTAAAAATATGAGGAGTCTCTACAATAATATCAAACATAGAAGCGTATGCTATACGGTATATAATTTCTCTTCCTATTGAAAGTCTAACAATTCCTTTTACTCCATAAATAAATTCTTCACTACCTTCTTTGTAATCATTTAAGTTAATACTTTTAGCTGAAGAAGAAATCATAATATCAACTCCTTTAAATGTTTTATATTTAATTATATTATAAGATGTTATAGAAACGCTTTCAATGAAAAAGAATTATTTTCACAAAAATTATAAATATTTTGTCAATTTCACACTACATATTTACAGGATAAAATTTCATATATTTTTAGAATAATTTTCTTGAAAATACAAGTAAAAGGTAGTATACTGTTGCAATAGATAATGTTAGCAAGCGAACAATATGAACACAAATACTTCGTATAAGGAGAATTATTATGAAAAAAACTACTTTACTTTGTTTAGTCGTAGCAATATTTTTAACTGGATGCAGTTCTACTAATAGTGCTACTACAAATAAGAATGTACAGGCAACAAAAACTGCTGTGAAAGCCTCTAGCAATGGATATATAATGGCTGGAAAAATTGCAGCAAATGAAGAGGCAAATATAACTTCAAAAATTTCAGCAAAGGTTTCTGAAATATCAGTTGATATTGGTTCAAAGGTAAATCAGGGAGATACTATCATTAAATTAGATACAAATGATTTGCAGGCTCAAGTGGACAAAGCTCAAGCAACAGTGAATACAACAAAAGCAAATTTGGCCAATGCTGAAAATGCCACACGCCCTGAACAAATTGCAGTAGCTCAGTCTACTTTAGATAGTGCAAATCAAAGCTATCAAACAGTTCAAAAGAACTATGATCGTGTACAGGCTTTGGTTAAATCAGGAGCAGAAGCACAGCAGCAGCTTGACTTAGCTAAGCAACAACTTGCTAATGCTGAGTCACAATATAAAACAGCACAGCAACAGTTAAACATGTTAAACAACGGACCTACGAGCACTAGTATAGATGTTTATAGAGCCCAGGTAAATGAAGCTGAAGCAGGATTAAAAATAGCACAGACATCACTTAATAATGCTACTATTACAGCTCCTATATCGGGGATAGTAAATGCCAAAAATATTAATGTGGGAGAAATGACTTCCAGTGATAAAGTACTTGTTTCCATATCCAATTCTGGAGCTTTATGTGTAAATGCTTATGCACCATTAGAGATTGTAAATGGATTAAAAGAAGGGCAAAGCGTTGTAATTAAAGTATCTGAAGTACCAGATAAGGAATTTGAAGGAAAAATAACTGTTATAAATTCAAAATTAAGTTCTCAAAGTAGAAATATTTTAGTTAAAGTAAGTGTATCAGATCCAAATTCGTTACTAAAACCTGGCATGTTTGCAGAAGTTGGATTAAAGAAATAAGGAACGAGGGTGATTTTAATATGGAAAAACGTAAACCATTAATTTTTGGAATATTAATAGTAATTGTATTGGCATTGGGTGGAATAGGTTTTTATTATTGGTATGAAAATACTTATTTCATTTCTACAGATGATGCAAGGGTTACTGCAGATTTAGTCAGTGTAACTCCTCAAATTTCAGGAAAACTATTGGAACTTAATGTGGAAGAGGGCGATACAGTTACAAAAAATCAAATACTAGCTCGTCAAGAAATGAACAATCTTCCAGATTCAAATATAGATCAATCTTTGGTGAGAGCACCTATTGGCGGTATAGTAATTAAGAAACAAGGAACTATAGGAGAACTTTGGTCACCAGGTCAAACTTTAGTTAACCTTATAGATCCAAATAAACTTTATATAACTTCAGATATCGAAGAAACAAAACTTGGGAAGTTGAGAGTAGGTCAAGCTGTTGACATTACTATAGATCAGTTTTCATCACAGAAATTCACTGGGAAGATAAAGTCTGTAGGAGAAGCAGCGAATTCAGCATTATCACTACTTCCATCATCAACAAGTGCAACTTTTACAAAGGTAGTTCAAAGAATACCAGTAAAAATTGAACTTAATAAGTTTAATAGTAAGATACTTCCAGGAACTAATGCTGTTATTAAGATTCATATTAAGTAACGAGGTGGTGTATAATGGAAGAGAAAAATGATGGAGCATTAAATAGTTGGTTATCATTAGGCGTAGTTGTAATTGGTACCTTTATGTCTATACTTGATAGTAGTATAGTTAATATTGCTCTTCCTAAAATGATGGCTGTTTTTGGAATGCCAATGGATGATGCAAAATGGATACTAACAGCTTATACATTAGCACTTGGAGCAATTATACCTCTTACAGGATATCTGCAGGATGTTTTTGGAGGTAAGAGAATATACATGTTTGCACTAGCAATGTTTACAGCTGGTTCTCTTCTTTGTGGATTTGCATGGAGTGGTACATCTATGATAGTATTCCGTGTAGTGCAGGCTATTGGTGGCGGTATGATAATGCCTGTAGGAATGAGTATAATATATCAAATATTTCCTAGAGAAAAAATAGGAGTAGCCTTAGGAATTTGGGGAATATCAGCTATGGCTGCACCTGCTATAGGACCAACATTAGGTGGATACATTATAGAAAAAATGGATTGGAGACTTATTTTTAATGTTAATGTTCCCATCGGAATAATAGGAGTAATATTAGCAGGTATTTTATTAAAAGGATCGGAAAAAAAGCCATTTAAAGCCTTTGATATAATAGGATTTTTGTCTTCTACAATTGGTATAGTAAGTGTACTATATGTTTTAGGTGAAGGTTCTTCTATTGACTGGGGAAAGATTCAAAATCCCATACTTATGACTTTAGGGTGCTTAAGCTTAGTTTTATTTGTGGCAAATGAACTTACTCATCCAGATCCCTTATTAGACTTGAGGGTACTTAAATTATTTGATTTCAGTCTAAGTTTAATTATAACTTCTGTCTTAACATTGGCAATGATGGGAGGAATGTATGTACTACCTTTATTTTTGCAAAACGTAAGAGGATATACAGCTATGCAAACGGGAATAATTATGCTTCCATCGGCACTGGTGGTTGGTGTTTTAATGCCCATAAGTGGAAGCCTCTTTGATAAATTTGGAGCAAAACCAGTTGTTATTCCTGGACTTATAATATTAGCTATAAGTTCTTTGGAACTTTCATCTGCAATAAATATGAATTCTAGTAAAGAACATATAATATTTATTACTTGTTTAAGATCAGTAGGTATGGGGCTTGCCATGATGCCAATAAGTACTGCAGGAATGAATGTTATACCAACAAAATTAGTTGGTAGAGCTTCAGCTTTAAACAATACTATAAGGCAAATATCAAGCGCACTTAGTATAACTATAATGTCAACTATAATGCAGGGAAAAACAGATTATAATTATTTGAAACTGTCGGAGCAAGTGAATAATTATAATGGAACAGCCCTAAATACTATAAGCACGTTAACAAAAGGCTATATGCATGCAGGTCAATCTAAGGCTGTAGCTGCAGGTTCTGCAATAGCTCAATTAACCAAAATGATTCAAGGGCAAGCTACTTTAGATGCCATGGGATATTCTGTTGCTGTAACTGCTCTTGCAGTGATAGTAGCAATAATCCTAACTTCACTTATGAAAAGTAAAAAATCAAATAAAAAAGGGGATAAAGAAGGTGAGAAAAGTGTTGTCAAAGGAGGACCTATCATGTCAGACTAATGAATTAGCATCAAAACAATGTCATGAAATAATCGAAATAGTTAAGAACATTCAAAAAATTATTCGAACTAAATTTAATGAATGTGCAAAGAAATATGGATTTACAGCGCCTCAACTTGCAGTGATAGTTCATCTTTATAAAATTCCAGGTATAACCCTGCGTGAGTTAAGTGACCATATGATGTTAACTAAAAGTACAGTTTCAGGTATAGTAGATCGTTTAGCCAAGCAGGGCGTTGTAGTTAGAGAAATACCTAAAGATAATCGTAGAATAGTAAAATTATCAATTTCTGAAGATTTTACAAAAAATAACGATATAGCTCATATGGAAAAAATTTTCATTTCCCATATACTAGATGATTCATTTAAAAGCATGGATCCGGTAGAAGTGGAAAAAATTATCTACGGATTAAAACAATTTAGTTTATTACTAGACAATGATAAATAAGCCACTAGAGTCACGGGGCGTTTCCTCTGTCACTTTAAAAAGTTTCAAAAATCTAAACAAATCACCATACGCCTTCAGTTTTTGTCACTTGTAACGTGACTGGCACTTGATTTCATAATTAATAAAGAGTTGAGAGCGAAATAGACTTCCTTTACTCTCAACCCTTTGTTTAAAGATTATTTTTCATAATTTTTAATAGCTTCCTTCATCTTCTCAACAATAATTTTTTTTATATATTGTGGTTTTAATACTTCTACGTAACTACCAAAAGAAAGGATATAACTATATACCCACTCATCCTCTACAAGACTTGTTGTTACATCATAAGTATTGTCCTCATTTCGATTTATATATTCTTCATCAAAATCATCAAATATACGGTATAAAGCCTGTGCTTTAAATCTAAGTTTTAAGGTGACCATGTTTTCTTTGAAGTCCTTATAACCAAAAGTTTCTACATTTTTAATTTCCCTACGATTAAAGTTTTCATTAGTTATAATAAGATTTTTTATCCTTGATATTCGAAAAACACGAAAGTCTTGTTTAAGCTTACAATAACCATGTAAATACCATGCTTGACCCTTGTACACAAGTTTCATAGGCTCAACACTTCGGTTAGCTTTATCTGCATAAGCATTTACATAATCAAAATTTATAACAATTCTTTTAAGTATAGACGTTTTTATTTTAGAAAACTTATGATTTTCATTGGGGTTACTCCCCCAATTAGAAAAATCAATCTCTACCCAGTCTTCTGTTTCTGAATTATTAAAAATCGATCCTATTTTTTCAAGTATTAAATTTATTTCAGGGTATTTTGTTGCTTGCAAAGTCTTTAAAGCTACAATAAGTCCTTCCTTATCTTCATTAGACAGCAATGCCTTGTTTACTGAATACTCTTCAATTATTGATATTCCTCCACCTTTTCCTTTGCTCATATAGACTGGAACACCTGACATTGATAACATTTCAATATCCCTATAAATTGTTCTTGTAGACACCTCAAAGCGTTCTGCTAATTCTTTTGAGGTTATTTTCTTTTTATTAAGTAATAATACTGTTATTTCAAGCAATCTATTAATTTTCATATTTATCACCAATCTTATTATATCAAAGTAATATGACATCTAATAAAAAATTTTACGTCGCAAATTTATAATGGCCTACGCTTAAATATATTTTTTATTTTTACATATATAATTCCATTTTTTTACTCCTAGGGCTGATAAGCCCGCATGCCAAACTGATAATAAATGCTTATAATTTAACTAACAAAATTTCTACTATTAAAGTGATCCGCACTAAACACTAATTTAGTAACAAACTTTGAAAACATAAGGATATAATCAAATTTAAAGCCCTCTAATGAATGAAAAAGTATGTAAATTTTAACTGTATGGAAGCTGAGATATATTGTGAAGAAACATTTGAGCAAATTTTTAGAAGTTCTTTGCTTTACGTTTCAAAAATACCGTAATTTGTGCCATGGAAGGCACAAGCTCCGAAGGCGCCAAGGAAGGCGCATTTGAGGAGGTAGGTATTTTTGAATAAGTAAAGCAGTAGAACTTCTAAATGAAGCGACTCGTTTCTGATGGATATATAGTAGCTGCAATACAGTTAAAATTTACTGTGTTACTTTATGGAAATATAAATGTGTATCTCTTGATTATTTATATCATCTGAATTATTTTGATATTCTTCAAAATCACTGTCATATTTTCTATCTAAATTCATACCCCAAAGGTTTATCCAAAATTCACCTACTGCCTTTTGAACATGTCCATTAATAATAAATTTTGCATATTTTCCAGCCTTTATTGTCTTTTTTACAAGTGGCACTATAACATTTGCAGCTTCATTTACTTCAGCACAAGCAAAAAAATTATAAGGTTTAGTAAAATCTCCTTGGTAATCGGTATATAGTCCTATTGCCTTATTGTTTGTCTTGTTATTAATTTTTAAATAAACATCACCAGACAAAAACTCTTCCCACAAAGAACCAATATCTAAAACGGCTTGATTATTATTATTTGTGGTTTGCTTCATAAGTCCTACTACTGTCTTTTCATTTAAATTTACTATTTCATATTTCATATAAGTCACCTCATGTTTTTCTTTAATTATACATAAGGTTATATGACATATGTATGTCATATTTAATAATTAATTTTGATAATTTTTAATAGCTTCCTTCATTTGGTATTACTTTATATATTCAGTTACTAAATCAGTAAAAAGAATACCTTCTAAATGGTCTATTTCATGGCAGAAACATTTTGCTAAATCTCCTGTACCTGTCAATATAATTTCTTCACCATTTTCATTTAATGCTTGCACCGTTACCTTTGCTGGTCTTTTTAATTTTCCCAACCTATTGGGAATACTTAAACAACCCTCTATAACTTCCTGGCTTCCCTCTTGCTTAATTATCTTTGGATTAACTAATTTTATAAGTCCTTGCCCCATATCTATTACAACCAATCTCTTTAATATACCTACTTGCACGGCTGCTAATCCTCCACCATTTTCTGTATTATACATAGTATCCGCCATATCATTTAATATTTGTCTTATTTTATAATCTACTACTTCAACTAATTTGCTCTTTTTTCTTAATATTTCATCATCAAAAAGTCTAATTTGTCTTAATGCCATTTAAATTACACCTCTACTTTTCTCTGCTCTTGATTTTCTTTCACTTTCTTCAAAAAGAAAAACCGTCTCTATGGAACAGTGAAATATTTTGCAAATATCATACGCCAACCATATAGACGGTTCATATTTTTCTGTTTCAATGGCGTTAATTGCTTGTCTTGATACTCCTAAAAGCTCGCCTAATTGTTCTTGAGTCAATTGAAGAGATTCACGAAACTCTCTTATTCTATTTTTCATTAATAATCACCTCTGTAATGTTAACCTTACATTACAACGATAACAAAATTTTGTTTTAATGTCAAATTAACCCTACATACTTTACAAAGTCGTCTCAAAAGAACATTCCTAACTAACTATCTTTCTAATTTCCACCAAAAACATTCATCATCTTCTTTATAATGCACCATGCCAATCTTCTGCAATACTTTATGTGATGGCTTATTAGTTTTTAAAGTATCTGCAAGTACGCATTTAACATCTGGATTCAAGAATATCCATTGCGTAATACTACTTAATGCCTCAGTCATATATCCCTTGCATCTATATCTCTCCTCCATAACATACCCAATTATAATTTCTCCCTTTTCATTTGGATATCCTTTTAACATTGCAGTACCAATTATGCGATTTGCTTCTTTTAAAACTATAATCCAAACCGTATACCACATATAATTCATAGGATCACTTTTAACTCCATTCAACCTAATTCTCCAAACATTTTTTTGCCTATCATCAGGTTCTTTATTACTAACGGTTAAGTTGAAATTTTGCTCCATTTCATCGTACTCATCAATACAAAATTCAAGATTCTTCTGATCTAAAGGTAGAATATATAATCTCTCGGTATTGACTCTTAGCATAATTTTATCACCCCTCTATTTATATAGTAACCTTTATACTTTTACATTTTTTTATCTGAAGCGCTAACATAAGTAGTCTGATGCTTATCATCAAATCCTTTTATTTCAGTTTCCTCTAAGTGCTTAATACTACAATTATATGATATTTTATAGTAATTTGTTATAAAAAAATTGTCCCATTATACGCTTAATAATGGAACTTAATGTTGCTATTTATCTGCTATGCATTGTTGCTTCTTTACTTAAAAGATATACAATATACTGATTTAAACTAATCCCCTCTTTTTCTGCCTGTTCAACTAGATCTTTATGAAGACTTTTTGGTGTTCTAAGTGTTATTCTTCCACTAAATTTATCAATTACAGTGTTTGGTTCTGGTACTATAATTGATTTCTCGTAAGCAGTTTGTATCCAAGCCTTCCTAGCATCCTCACCATTTACTAATGTTTCTTCTATAGTTTCTCCATCACTCATACATCCAGGTAGATTAGGATAAGTTATCACATATCCTCCACCATCATCTTCCGAGATAGTTTCAACTTTAAAAGGATATTTTAATGATAGGTAATAATCTAAATTTTTCTTTTCCATTTAATCAACTCCTTATAACCTAGTAACCTAATTCTTCTAACAATTTTATTGCCATCTTTACATATATAACTTTAATATATGGTTTCTTGTATGGCACAGTTAAAATTTTATCAGCTAAACCATATGTATAATGACTTGATCCTCCACTTGGCTGTCTTCTCTCAAATCCAACATCTTGAAGTATCTTGTCTAACTCTTGAAATTTAACAGTTTTAGTATTATTTTTTATTTTATTAAGTAACTTTTCCTTTTTAGTTATCACAAACACTTCCTTTTATTCAACCTATATAATAATTATATGTGACATTATATATAGTGTCAATATTGTGTTTAATATTCTTCAATGATATTCCATATTTATATACTTAAAAAGCAAGTAGTTTAAATTTTTTTTAACTACTTGCCCAGTTTAAGCTCTCATTAATTATATTTTTTACAAAATCATTTACTGTAGTTTCTTAGAAAGTTTACGTCTCTTTTTTACTAAAACTAGTGTGCTTATCAGCACTAAACCCATGAACATAAATATAGGGTGATATAATCCATAAACAACTACTACAAAAGGAGTTAATAATACTTTTACAAGATTCTTTAATATATAATTATGAGCTATAAAATTAGCTATAGGTGGTGAATTTTTATAATAGAACTTAACAAATGCTTTTCCTAAACTATTATTTAGTAAATAGTCATCTCTAAAATGTCTTAGAAGTACAACTGCTGGTTGGAACTTAGAACCATATGCAGCTGTAGCTATAAAGCATTCGTCAATCTTTACCCCTACTTCACATTTGGCTACTTTGCTGCCATCTTCTGTTGCTGCTGTTATTGTTGCTGTTCCTTCTTTTATTCCTGTAACTTTTCCGGCTTCATCTACTGTTGCTATTTCTTTATTACTTGAATTCCATATTACTTTTTTATTTGTCGCGTCTTTTGGTAATACTGTTCCTATTAAAGTACAGCTTTCTCCAACTTTTAAATTTGCTGTATTTTCATTTAAAATTATACTTGTTACATCTACAAATTTACCTTTAACTGTTACTTTAGCATTTATCTCTTTTTTTTCTCCTGTCATACCTTCTGGTAAATCATAAAAGCCTGTAAAAGTGTATTCTCCTGCTTTATTAGCATTGTACTCTTTGTTTGACCAGGTTACATGTACTTCTTTTATATCTCCATTATTTAATTTTAGCTTTATCTTTTCTGGTAAACCTATATTATTTTTTTCTGTGCCCAAAGCTGTTTCTATTGGTTTTACTTCTTCTACCGATTCTACAGCTAAAAGAAAAATTCTATGATAATCTGAGAATTCAAACAAACCATTATTTTCGGGATCTAATTTTGCTATGAATACATGAACTTTATTATTATCATTTTCATATCCTTTATTGTCTTTAAATGCCTCTCCATGAATCTTCTTTATATCTTTTAGTATAGTTACAGATGTTAATTGATTATTGTAAAATGAAAAACGATCTAAACATATCGTCTCTGCACCTTTAGAAATTGTGGCGGAAATCAATTTATTATCGGCAAAAGCTTGATTTCCTATTTTTTTCACAGTTCCTGGAAAATCTACGTACATTAAATCATTTTTATAAAATGAAAAAGTTAATATTTCCCTTACACCTTCTGGAATAAATACTCGCTTCAATTGATTCTCTTGAAAAGCACCTGCTTCAATTACTAATCCATTTAGGCCTTCTGGAATTATTAAACTAGTTAATGCCATATTATAAAATGCTCTTTCTCCAATATCCGTTATACTTTGTCCTTCTTTATTTACTTTAGGTAAAACTAAATCTTTATTAGTTTTTAATTTTTCTTTTCCGTCTTCACTAAAACCAGTTACCGTTGTTCCTTTATAAGTAAAGTCTTCTACTTTCCATATAGTATCTTCCGGATTTTCAAAGTTTTCTTTTACTATTATTCGTACTACAACTTCTAATTTTGTTTCTGGTTCTGATTGAATTACTCCTTCTGGAAGTTTAAATGTTCCTATTGCAGTATATTCGCCTGCTTTATTTTCGTTATACTCTCCAAGTGTCCAAGTTAAATCTACTTCGTGTTGTTTATTATTTGAATCCACTATAAAAATTTTTTTTGCTAACTTATCCATTGCTAACTCTTTATTTGTCCCAATATTTACTGCTACTTCTGCTACTTTTCCTATTGATTTAATTTCTATTTTTTCTGCTACTTCTTTTTTCTTACATTGAATGAGGACTACATTCTCTTTATCCTTCAAATCAACCTTTACTGGATTTGTATCTTTTAATTCATATTCATTTCCATTATATTCAGGAGTTATTTCTACATCTTTATCCCTTATATGTAGATATGTTTCAGTTATTGGATTTTTCCATATCTCTTTTTCTTTTAAAACTTTATCTTCAAATACATATTTAATAGTAAGTTTTGCAGGATTAATTACCTGATATTTAGATTCTTGCAAATTATTTAGATTTTCATAATTAGGTGTAAATAAATGAACTACGCTATCGTATCCCAAATTAGTATTAAAACAGTCTTCACTAAGTTCTTTTATACTCCTTGGAAGTTGTACATCTTTTATGTGATTGCTTGCAAAGGCAGATGGCTTTATTTTCTCAACACCTTCTTCAATAGTTACTGATGTTAAAAATTGATCATGCCAAGTATTCCAAAATGCTCTTTCCCCTATAATTTTCACATTGCCTGGAATAGTTACTGATATCATATTGTTGCTAGCGAATGCTTTTTCTCCTAATTCCGTCACAGTTTCAGGAATTGCTATAGATTTAAAATCATTGTTATTAAAGCCCGATAAATATTTCAAAGTGCTGGGTAATTTTATGTCAGTCAATAAATTATCACTAAACGCTAATGTATCTATCCTAGTCACACCTTCTGGAATGGTTACAGTAGTCAACTTATTAAAACCAAAAGCTGTTGGTATAGTTGTTAAACTATTAGGAAGCTTTAAAGATGATATCTCATTAAGAGTAAATGCTCCAACTTCTAATTTTGTCACACTATTAGGTATAACTAAGGATTTTAGTTTATTACCATTAAATGCTGACATTTTTATAGTAGTTACACTACTTGGAATATCTATAGCTGTCAAACAATTATAACGAAATGACTCTGCTCCTATAGTTGTAACGGTATCTGGTATCTTTACAGAATTTATACCTATATTAGGATTTTGTTTAGTTGTATAATCACCTAAAAAAGCTTTATCTCCTATCTCTGTTATTGCTTGTCCATCTTCATTTAATTTAGGTAAAATTAAATCTTTATTAGTTTTAAATTTTTCTTTTCCACTTTCGGAGAACCCGTTTATAGATGTTCCTCCGTATGTAAAGTCTTTTATATTCCATGCTTTATCTTCTAATTCTTTAGATTTTACTATTATTTTTACTTTTGCTTTTAAATCCATTGCTGGCTCTGATTGAACTATTCCTTCTGGAAGTTCAAATGTTCCTGTTCCAGTATATTCTCCAGCAGTGTTTCCATTATATTCTAACATTGACCATGTTATATTAACACTATGTTCTCTGTTTTCTGAATCTATTATAGTAACTTTTTCTGGTAGTTTTGTCTTTGCATCAGCTTCACTTGTTCCAAAGACTACCTCTATATTTTCTAAAGGTTTGATCTCTTTTATGCTCGGCTTTACACTTGCTTCTTCTGCTAAAGCTTTTATATCATTGTCAATTTTGTTAACTGCTGCATTTACTTCTGCTAAAGTAGTCTTAGGCTTACTATTTAATTCTTTTCCTGCTTCAATAGCTTTTTTTAGTGACCGTACCTTTTCCTCTGGCTTCCCATTTGTATCAACTTTTTCTGCATTTTTAATAGCTTCTGTTAATTTAGAGTAATTTAATTTAATATTTGTATTTCCATCAAAAGCATTAGCACTAATACTTGTTGCACTTTTAGGAATAGTCACAGCTTGTAATTTATTAGTTTTAAATGCACCTGATGATATATTTGTAACACCCTCTGGAATTACTACAGAGGTTAGCTCATTTATAGAGAAAGCTCCAGCTGGTATGCTAGTCAAACTTTCTGGTATTATTATAGAAGTTAATTTATTTTTACCAAAAGCCAAGTTTTCCATAACTTTTAAATTATGAGGAAGTTCAATTGATTTCAAATTATTCGTAGTAAATGCTTGAGATTTTATAGTTTCAACAGTATTTGGTATTTTTACAGAGGTTAGACCTTTACCACGAAATGCACTTGCTCCAATTGCATTAACGGTTTCACCGTTAATTGCATCTGGAATTATTACATCTACTGCAGTACCAGTATATCCAGTAATTTCACCATTAGAAATTTTAAAATTAGATTCTTTAGTTGCTTGAGTTGCTATAGCAACTTCCGCTTTAGTTTCTGTAGCAACTACTGGTGTGGAGAATATAATAGAAAATATCATAGTAAATATAAGAAGATATGATATAAGACTAATATTTTTTTGATGTTTTCTATTCATTTTTATCATTTGAATCACTCTCTTTCTTTCATGAATTATTTTTATAAACGTTTTCATTTTAAACGAATTGCATAATTGCAAAATGTAAAATTCAAAACGCTTCTAGATATTTAGATGTATATATATGCAATTAATTGTGCAATTCACCCAATTACAATCCTATCCTATATTGCTGTAACTTTCCAATTGCAAAAATTTATAGATACTCTTGCTACAATAAATATATTTTATCCTGAATTAATTCACGAAACTAAGAGTGAAAGTAATCGTTAAAAGTTACTGTATTTGTCCAGTGAAAAGTGTGTTGTTCTATTTTTAGTCTAAATTGTGTAATAAAACCTTTTTTCTTAGTGGATCTATGTCAATATCTTGAACACAAAAGCTGAATTTTTTCAAAAGTAAAAAAATAAAAAGCCATAAATGTAATTATGACTTCTAATAACTAAATAGTATGTTCATTTGGTTAGTAACCACTCATGATAACTCTGTGACAGTATTTGCAATTCATTAAAAAATCTGCTTGTATGGTATCCATCACAAACTGCATGATGTACCTGTAAAGAGATTGGTAATAATATTTTCCTATCTTGCTCAAAATATTTACCATATGTAATGATTGGTAAAAGATATGTTCCATCTGTATAAATGTTGAGGTTAAATCCTGTAAAGCTGACCCAAGGAATGCAAGAAACAGGAAAGGTGTTCTTAGGTTCATTTTCTTTTGCAAAAATTTTTTTTACATTACCGTATTTTTTGATATCATCAAGATAATTACGATAAAATAATTAGTTCTTTTCCATTTTTCAATATTATTTTTTTCATATTCTTTTTCCCTCTGTTAATATATTCCTTCCATATTTCTAATTCTCTTGCTATCATTTCAAACTCCTCTGGAGCTTTATAATTTATAATTATGCTTGTTTTGTCCATGTCATTGTATATTCCATAAAGCCAGAATCTTCATTTCGGTGCTCCGTTCTTACTGCAAAACCACAATGCTTATAAAAATTAACTGCACTTATGTTTTCTTTATAAACACCCAATTCCAAACTTGAATATAAAGATTTACAGTGACTCAGTAGTTCTTTGCCGATACCTTGCCCCTGATAGTCTCCTAAAACAAATAATGCACCAATAAATGAATTGTCAATAATGCTTATAAATGCTTTTATTCTATTATCTTCTTCGTATACAAAAGTTGTAGAAATAGGCATGTATTCATTTTTAACCACATCATAATTCTTAATCCAATACTGTTCTGGTATGAAATTATGAGCAGTAATGTTAGTCTTTAGCCAGATATCCATAACTTCTTCCATTTGTAAATTCTCTAATTGCTTAATCATATTTTTCTCCTTTTCTGTCTAAATGTTAATAGTTGTTTATTATAAATATGTCTATCCATTAAATTTCCAAAACGAATAGATTTATATTAACTGAATATCAAACTATTACAGTAAAAAACACTCTATAGATACTTTACAGGATTATTTAAAATTTCTTGTATTGTTTCAAAATATTTCCCAACATGTATACCATCAGCCAATGCATGATGTGTTTGAACTGATATTGGCAACTTTATTTTTCCATTTTCCTCAAAGTATTTACCCCATGATATTCTTGGAATACTATCAACAGGGTTCATTTGAATTGGGTGAGTTATACTAGTAAACGAAATCCATGGTATACTTGTAACGTATATAAGATCATCACGTCCTGGATCATCTTCTACACTTATAGTATTTTTTATTTTTTCCATCTCCTTTGATGTATTGATTTTAAAGTCACTAAATTTATCTGTAAATTTTGCTGTACAAAAACTAAATACTTCATTTAGAGACATTACTGTAAAAGAAGGGCTAACAATTTCATGTTCGATTATCCTATCTTCTCTTATCCTATAGCGAAATTCCTTTATACTGTTTGCTGTTTTGGTAGCAACATACAGAAATGATACAAAAAATGGACTTTCTTTTTCTTTAATAAATCTATAAAATTCTGTAATATCAACATTTGCACAGATATTAAAATGGGGATAATCAAGTTGTTTAAAATGATTGTAATGATTTTTTCTTTCCCAATTTTCTATATCTACAAACTTTATCCCTATATCATTCTCCATAAAAAGCACCCTTCCTTATATTTATTTATTCTAAGTGGTTTGCTATCAATTGTTCTCTGAACAGGCACTATACCATCAAGGTGATCATATTCATGTTGTATTAATTCTGACAAATCACCTATAATCTCTAAAACACAATCATTCCACTCCAAGTCTTTATAATAAATTTACACTTTTTATACCTATATAATCTAACTTCTAACCCTGCAAAACCCATATTTCTTTCTAAAATCCATCATTTTATCGTGTAAATCCTTAACTATTTGTATCAACTTGAGAGTTATATTTCAACCCAAGGGAATGATGTTAACAGGTTTATTACCCCTTTTATTAGATCAAGCATAATATTCTTTATCTTCATTCCATTTAAATCATTCATATTACATTCCTCCAAAAACGACATTGTTTAATACTCAACATCCTACATATACCATAACAATTACTTTGAAATTTACCTTACCTTATATATCCAATTATAATATATCCTACTGATAAATGTCTAACAATTTCCAATACTTTTACCTAACTGGTTATTTGTTTCACCTAAGAACACTATAATAAACTATTTTAGCATATTAAGAGAGGCATCCAATATATCACAGTAATCAATGGCAGCCTATAAAAATAGGCCCCTATAAGTGTTTGAAAAGTTGGACATATATGCCACCTTGCCTTCCAATGATACTTTTAATATCATTAGCTCGTTTGTAATTATTTAAATCTGATAATGCTTTTAATTAATTCATCACGATATAGATACATCATAAACATCTCATCTTTCTTCACCTTACACAACTGTAAGTCCAATGTAAGGTAAATGAATTGAACCATATATTTTTTTATGATACATTAATTAAAGCAATTTAAACATTTGAGTTTCTTTTTACAATGATGATCTAAGAATAAGAGAGACATCAGTAGACTTTTAAAGTATAGAGAGGAAGGTTCTTATTATGCAAAATAGTTTATTTTTAGTTAGCATAGGCATTTTATTTATTGGGTTTCTTTTTTTAGGACTAAGTGGTTCTATTTATAGATGGAGGGCTTTTAGAAATAAACCGGCTTGGAATGGAAATACTATACCTTTTTTAATTATAGGATCTGTATTTTTTATAATAGGATTAATATTAGTATATATATTTTATCCATATAAATAATGAATTAATTTTAAAGAGAGTATATTATTTGGTGTTTTTACTGGTATTCTTTCATGATGTGCTGTTCATTGGATATCATGCGCGCTAAAATATTTTTGGAGTTTTGTCACACTGCTATAATGGTAGAGTTTTACCTCTCAGGTTTAAATCCTGAGAGGTAAATCTTTCATTATAAAGAGTCATAGATTTATTTACTAAAGAAATTATTTAAATTTTTTTCGAATTTTTCAAGGTTAAGCTTTTCTACAGTGCTCTCCCCTATTTCACAAACACCAAGTTTTTTGACTTGCATTTCATATTGTTCAACGTTTTTAGGTGAATTTCCAAGAGTTTTATATAAGGGTGCTTCTAAAATATTTTTTGCAAAAGGCATAGGAAATGAAAATTCTTTCAAGTGTTGTAAATAATGATCCATAAAGATTGTTCCATATTCTCTGCTGCGAGTAACTAAGTCAAGATCTAGCGTAACCGTAGCAACCGTTTCATGGGCAGCAGCCTCCCAAAGCAAATGACCCTCCGGATTAATGACAAGTGAGTTACCATATAAATTTGCACCACCGAAAGTGCCAACTCCGTTTGTGGATACAAGAAATGCTTGGTTCTCAAGAGCTCTTGTATAATGTACTGGTTTATTGAGATGATATAATTCTTCAGGGTCCATTGTTAATTTAACGAGCACTTCCGCACCCATAAGTGTTTCATTTCTAGAAATCTCAGGAAAATTTAAATCATAACATATTTGTACTCCGATCTTGGTTTGTTTTTCCGGCATATCAAATACTACATATTCACTTCCTGGTGTTGCATCTTCTTCAGCTGGTCTCCATGGAGCCATTTTATTGTATACTGCAATAAGCTCTCCATCAGGATTAAACACCGGCGCAGAGTTGTAAATAAGTCCATCTTTTATTTGATACATAGTTCCTGGAATAAAATATATTTTATGCCTTCTTGCTATATTAGCAAGAAAATCGGTAATTGGACCTGGTATCTCTTGGGGTGTAAAATAGCCAATACCTCCCTCGACACCAAGCACCAATTCAGGTCTATGATATGAACTCATCAAATCATTCACTTTTTTCTCAATATAATTTAAATTTATTGCAGTATCCTTACTGACTGGCATTTGGATTATGCCCACGTTTAAAAATCTTCCCATTACTTTTAATCTCCCCTCAATATTTAAGTTATAGTATCAACATAATTATCATACAAGCAATAATCATGCCATAAATATTGTTATATTGAAGCGATGCCAAGTAAAAATTTCTACTATTTTTTATTTGATACCTAGTGTATTCAGTTTCTTATAAAGCAGCTGTCTTGAAATACCGAGAACCTTTGCGGTTTCAGTTTTATTTCCATTACATTTTTTAAGCATATTAATTATTGCTTCACGTTCAGCATCTAGTTTGATGCGTTCTAGTGTTTTGATTTCAAAATTCTTGCTTTGTATTTCACAAGGAAGTTGAGTGCAAGTATTGTTGAAGCCCTTAAGGTGTTCAATCTTTAGTGTTTCATCATAACATCTGTTCATAGCTCTTTCTAGGACATTATGGAGTTCTCTCACATTTCCAGTCCAGTCATATGAATATAACCTATTGATTACTTCAGCATCTATTTTTGTCACCTTATGAGATGCTCTGCCAAGAGAATGATTCAACTCCTCAATAATATGTTCTGCAAGCAGTGGTATATCTTCTTTTCTTTCTCGCAAGGGAGGAATAGTAATCTCAAAAACATTCAAACGATAGTACAAGTCTTGTCTAAATCTGTTCTCTTCAACCATCTTTTTTAGAGATTCATTTGTAGCTACAATAACACGTAAATCAATAGGTATAGTAAAAGACCCGCCAACTCGAGTAATTTCTTTCTCCTGAACAAGCCTTAATAGTTTTGCTTGTAAAAATAAGGGGAGCTGGTTGATTTCATCTAGGAAAAGTGTGCCGCCATTTGCTATCTCAGCCTTGCCTTTTTTTCCTCCTTTTTTTGCACCTGTGAAACTACCCTCTTCATAGCCAAATATTTCTGATTCAAAGAGTTCAGCAGGGATGGCTGCACAATTTAATTTTACAAAATTTCTTAAACTTCTTGTACTGGCTTTATGAATAGAATGAGCAACCAACTCTTTACCACAACCAGTTTCACCTTGTATAAGAACTGTGGAATTCGTCTTTGAGGCTTCAAATATCTCTGATTTTAAATTTCTTGTGATATTACTATTGCCAATGATATTTTCTACGGAATATTTGGCACCACGAATGGATCGTAATTCCTGTTTATAATAATTTAGCTCATTGGAAAGTTCCTTCACTTTATCCAAAAATCCATGTAAAAAGCTGGCATTTTCAAACACATCATATTCGAAAGCACCTATTAATTCACCGTCTTTGAAGATAGGAAATGCATTACTCACAATGGTAAATCCCTCCACAAAATACACTTCACCGATTTGTCTTTTTTTGCTTTTTAATACTTTATAAGTAGTATTTGTTGGGATTACTTCCCTAACTGATTTGCCAATTATCTCTGATAATGCATGATATCCTATTTGATTGATTAGTGAATCAGCCATAAATACTATTTTCTCTTCCTTATCAATGACTAGAAATCCATCAATATTTTCTAAAATCCTCTTATAAACTTCATTTATGTCAATCATAGAATACACTCCTTAATTATAATTTGACTTATTATATCAAACGTTTACATTTATGTAAACTTAATTTTACACTGTAATGTTTAGATTACACAAATAAAAGCCATTCAGTGAAAAACACTTCATAATGACACTATTTATGTTTACTAAGAAAAACCAGTGTTATATGTAAAGCCCTAATTGTATAGTATGAAATCTGTATTTTTCACAATTTAATTACCAGATAAATGGTTTGGCACGTATATTGCGATAAGATAGTTAATATATATTCAACTAATAAGGAGGAGTTTACAAAATGACTCAAAAAATTGAAAATAATTCACTGACCAGTGAAGAGAGAAAATTAGGCACAAAAAAAATACGACCTCTATTTTTCGCCTATACTATTTCAGCTGTCATTGGCATGGGTATGCAAATGGTTATCGGTATTGCAGATGGTTTTTTTGTAGGAAATGGGGTTGGTCCAGTTGGACTAGGTACTATAGGTGTTATTTATCCATTTTGGATTATCGCAATAGCATTAGGTACGCTGATAGGCGCTGGAGCGTCTACACTAGTGGGTATTAAACTTGGACAAGGTAAAAAAGAAGAGGCACGTGCAATTGTTGGACAGAGTTTTTGGTATTCAAATATTTTTTCTATTATTATTACAGTATTCATCCTAATTTTCTTAGATAATATTTTAATATTTTTTGGTGCACAAGGTGAAATATTACAGTGTGCAAGACAATATAGCCAAGTGTATATGCTTGCATTCCCCTTGTATGTCACTGGTTTACTATTATTTTATCTAATTCGTATTGATGAAAAACCAGGGCTAGGTTTATTCATTCAGATAGTTCCGGCTGCCATCGCACTTTTTGTTGAATACTTCCTAATTTTCAAACTGAAGACTGGTATTACTGGTTCTGCAATTGGCGCTTGGGTTATTACAGCAGGATCTTGGTACTTATTAGTATTCCATTTTATCTTTGGAAAGACAGAATTGAAGATAAAATTTAGTGATATTAAACTAAACTTTAGCTATATTAAGGAAATAAACAAAATCGGTCTAGCAGGCTTCATTATACAGGTAACACCAACAGTTGTTGCTATAGCCATCAATAATCTAATTGGTGTCTATGGAAACCAGTCTGATTATGCGGTGTATGGAGTAATTAATGCTTATCTCTTATATATACTCATCTCTTTTACTAATTCTTTTGGATTCGGATTATTACCAATTGCTAGTTATAACTACGGAGCAAAACAGTTTGCTAGGGTAAAAGAAGTGCTTATTATTTCAATAAAATATACAATTGCTTTTCTCGTAATTTGTCTAGGTGGAATTTTTATGTTTTCTAATCAAATTCTTGGATTCTTTATTGGACCAGTACCAGAATTGATTGAAGCAACTAAATCTGCCATGCATATGTTCATCATTTTGTTCCCCTTTGGAGCAATGACATTGCTTGCCTCTAACTATTTTCAAGCTGTTGAAAAAAATGGAAAAGCTATTGTAAACAGTTTAACCAGAAATATAATATTTATTTTGCCACTCTTATTTATCTTGCCAAAATTCATGGGAATGAAAGGTATCTGGATTTCTCAACCTATTGCAGATATTTTGGCTTGCATTGTTGCCGTTTATTATTTAGTAAAAGAAGTAAATGGATTATCTAATCAAATAAAATAAGCTCTTCAATTATATATTTATATAAGTTGTTAAATAACTAATTTTTACAATTGTTATTCAACTTTTTTATCTACATAATACTTAATCATAATATAACCATCCCTTATTCTTAATTTCTAGAACATGACACATACTCTTACAAAGTCATGGTAATTGACCTAATAGCATAATTCTATAGTTATTTATTTGGCTATGTTTAAGAAAGTTGTTGATTTTATAATATTTTTAAAGGAAAGCTCTTTTGGCTTTCCTTTAATGTATATTTTAAGAATGTTGCAAACTAACGGATTTTTTTATTTGTATTTTATATATTGTTTCATTCTACATAGTGCAAATAATAATTTCAAACATCCTCAACAATTACTCAAAATTTCCTCTGTTGTTTTAAAGTACTTTAACTCTGTATCAGAATAAGAAGTATGTAATTGTACCAATAGGTTCTTGGTCTTAATTGTATTTTTTCCCAATTTCACATACTATTTTCTCATATTTGACAAATTACACAAAAATGTTTTAAAATTGGAAAATGATGGTTTATAATTAATATAGATTATATCGGAACATAGCAAAATGGGGGATAAAAATGATTATAAGTGATATTGGGATAAGTCACAGTAAGTCCATGAATACTTTAAGAGAGTTAGCTGCACGTATTGCAAAGTTTCCTTCTACAGTTTTAATTGAGGGAGAAACAGGAGTTGGAAAAGAAATAATGGCAAATTGGATTCATTATAATAGCAATAGAAAAAACATGCCTTTCATAAAAATAAACTGTGGTGCTATACCAGAAGGCTTATTAGAATCAGAACTCTTTGGTTATGAAAGAGGAGCCTTTACAGGAGCAAAACGAGAGGGGAATGCAGGAATTTTTGAGCAATCACATAAAGGAACACTGTTATTAGATGAAATAGGAGAACTATCACCATCAATGCAAGTTAAACTTCTCAGGGTAATACAGGATAGAGAAGTACGAAGGGTAGGTGGAAGTTGGTCAAAAACAATAGACGTAAGAATTATTGCTGCTACAAATCAAAATCTTAATAATCTTGTAGAAAAGGAACGCTTTAGAAAGGATCTCTATTACAGATTAAAAGTTGCACATATAGTTATTCCACCTTTAAGAGAAAGACGTGACGACATTGAACCACTGCTAAATTATTTTTTAACCATGTATAATAAAGAGTTTGGAGTGAATAAATGCTTTAATGATGAAGTGATTGGTTTATTATTGAACTACGATTATTATGGAAATACAAGAGAATTGAGGAACATAGTTGAAAGTTCATATATAATTTCAAAAACAAAGGAAATAACCTTAGAATATTTGCCAAAGTATGTTTTAGAGAATAAAACAGAGATACAAAGCACTGCACTGGCAACTATAGTGGAAAAAGCAGAGAAAAAAGCTATCACAGCAGCACTAAAATCTGAAGACAGTATTAGAAAAGCGGCTAAGCTTTTAAACATAAGTAATGCTACAATTCTTAGAAAAATGAAAAAATATGAACTTGATAAATAATGGACATTTACCTTTTATATTTAAAGTATTCTCATATCTTCATCCAAAATAAAAGACACCAGTATATAACATTGAAATAGTGTAAGCTGCCATAATAACAAAATGTTTTAAGAAGTTGCCACTGACTTTGAAAAATTTATAGAATTTCAGGTAAATATTTAATTTTGAATTTTATTTAATACAATATGATTTATAACACCAAAATACTTTTTAAAATCTTAAGATATTTTATATTCTACATAATTTATACAATAATCACCTAAAAATGGGATACATATGTTGACAATGGAAAAATTAGGGTATATGCTGTATGTTGTAGGGTATATAGTTGTCATATTCTTTAAACACACATTAAATCAAAAGGAGTAGAAGAATATGAAAAAAAATTCAATTAAACAAAGATTGGTTATAACATTTGTATCAGTAGTAATTTTTCCTATAATTTTAATATCAATATTTTCAAGTATAGTTACATATAACTCTTCTAAAAGCAATTATAAGGATAATATTTCCTATAAAATTGATGAAGTTAATAGTGTTATAAGTGAATTTTATAGTGGGAAAGAGCAACTGTTATCACAAATAACAGAAAATGCAGCTATAAAAAACTGCATTGGTAGTGAGAATAAAAATAATCTTAGAAAAGAATTAGATAACATAGTAAAAGCTAATCCAAAATTAATGACAGTATATGTTGCAACTATTGAAGGTAAAACCATAATGAGCATGACAGATGATATGAACTTAGATGCTAGAAATTTTTCTTGGTTTAAGGATACACTTAAAAATGATACCAAAGTACTTTGGCTTGACCCATACAAAGACTTGAATACTGGAAAATTTGTAATATCAGCATTGAAGGAACTAAAAGATGATAATGGTAAAACCGTTGGATTAGTTGGATTAGATATGAATTTAAGCTCTGTTTTAGATAGATTTAAAAATTCAAAATTTGGAAAATCAGGTGAAATATTTATAACAGATAAAACAGGGATAATAATGTTCAGCAACACTTCTAAGTTCATAGGAAAAAATATTAATCCAGATAGAGTAAATAAAAAGGATACAAACGGAAATGATGAAAAGTTCGAAAACATTTTTAAAGACAAAAAAGAGGTAGAGTGGATCAAGCCTCTAATGAATAATAAACATAAATTGATGTATCAAACCTTTAATGAAAAGGAAAGATTATTATATTCCAACAACAATTCTCAATGCAATTGGAAAATCGTTGGAATGTTTGATAAGAGTGAAGTTTTAGAATCTTTAACTAAAAACATATTTGCCATAATGGGCATTACTGCTGTATTTATGGTTATTTCTGTTTTATTAAGTAAGCGTTTATATAAAGACATAATACAACCTTTGAATAGCTTAATAAAATCTATGAGTGAATGTGCTCAAGGCGATTTAACCACAAATACTAAAATAAAAAGCAATGATGAATTTGGTAAGCTGGGTAATAGTTTCACGGATATGGTCTGTAAGTTAAAGGAAATTGTACAAATTGAAAAGGCAGCATCTGAGAAGATATTTGACTCATCTACTCATCTTACGGAACAATCTGGAGGAGTATTAAGTTCAGCAACAGAAATCGCAAGTGCTATGGAAGAAATCTCTAAAGGTGTTCAGAGACAGGCAGATGAGGCTCAAGGTGCTGCAGCCATAACTTCAGTTTTTAATGATAGTTTAAATGAACTAGCAACTTATAAAAAAGAACTTAATGATGAAACTAAAAAGATAGAAAACCACAATATTGAAGTTGTAAGTGCCGTAGACGATTTAAGGGCTAAAAACCAACTGACAATTAGTGCAGTAACTAATACATCAGTAATAATTGAAACCTTATTAAAAGAAACAGAAAACATAGGTGAAATTTTAAATACCATTGTAAATATATCATCTCAAACCAATTTACTAGCTTTAAACGCAGCAATTGAGGCTGCGAGAGCTGGAGAATATGGTAAAGGTTTTTCAGTGGTTGCAGAAGAGGTACGAACGCTTTCTGAACAATCTTCAGCGCAAGCTGAAGGTATAAGACAAATAATCGATAACATAAAAACTACTACTATTGAAGCAGTAACCAATATGAATAATATAAGAAAAAATGTAGACAGTCAAAGCTCAGCAGTCTTTATTACAGTTGAGTCATTTAAAGAATTAGATGGATCGGTTGGTGTCATAATTAAATTAATAAATAGCTTTGATAGAAAGATTAATGAAATGGTAGATAAAAGTAATTCCTTGAGTGAAGCTATTGAAAGCATATCAGCAGTTTCAGAGCAATCAGCAGCTGCGTCACAGGAAGCCGCTGCAAACGTAACTAGTCAGCTTGAGGATATTAACCAAGTGCAAAACCAAGTTAACGAATTAAATAACCTTTCTCAAGACCTCCAAACTTCAGTAGAAAAGTTTAAGGTTTAGTTTATAATTACTCTTGTAAATAATGATATATCTCCAGTTATGTAAAAAGATTACCCACTGTATTTTTATACAGTGGGTAATCTTTTAGTTGAAAATGTGTATTTTAATTATATAAGCTTATTGGTTTGTATTTTCAGTATCATCTATAATTACTTTAGCTTTTTCTTTCAACACCTTAGTTATAAATAATAAATATATTACACCTATTACAAACCAAGTTCCACCAAGCTTTACAGCATCTATGCTCATACCATACAAAACATATGCTATTATGCAAAACCCTATTGCTGGGAACAATAAATGCTTTATATAATTTTTTGATTTTTGTCTTATTATAAAATGGTTTATTACTGAAGCATGAAGCAATAGGAAAGCAAATAATGCTCCAAAGTTAACTAGAGTTGTCAAGAAAGCTATCTGATTTTCGAAAAAAATTCCTACTACTACAGAGATTAATGCAACAAATAAAGTACTCACATAGGGGGTTTTATACTTTGGATGTATTTTTGCAAGAGCTTTAGGAAGTTTTTTATCACGAGCCATAGAAAAAAGGACTCTAGATATTGCAGCCTGTGCAGCTAAAGCATTAGCAATTCCCCAAGAAAAAGCTGTTGCAAATATGGTGAGATTTTTCAGCCATTGTCCTCCAACCTTACCCGCAATAACATAGAAAGCTGTATCAAGGTTGTCAAAAACACTACCTCTACCTACATCACTAGCTATCCAAGTTTGAATTATGAAAAGTACTCCAACAGATATAAGTGCTATAATAGTAGCTTTACCTACTACCTTACTGCCACCTTGTACTTCTTCTGAAAGAGTGGAGATGCCATCAAAACCAAGGAAACTAAGAACAGCTATAGATACTGCCCCCATAACTAATGGAAGGGAAAAAGTGCTTGAATCATATAAAGGTTTAATGGTAAAACCTTCTCCTGCACCATTAAAAAGAGCAACTATTCCTAGAACTATGAATATAGTTAATATTATAAGCTCTAAAATTAATATTACTTTGTTAGCTTTTGCAGTAAACTCCACACCTCGCACATTTATAAAAGTATTTATTATTATAAATGTAAATAACCAAACCCAAATAGGTATAGTGGGAAGTACAGCAGACATTGCAGCTGCACTAACGAGGTATAATAATGAAGGAACTAAAATATAATCAAGTAATATAGTCCAGCCAGCCATAAAACCTACATATTCATTAATTCCATGCTGTGCATAGGCATAAACAGATCCAGCTATAGGAAAAGCTTCTGACATTCTTGCATAACTAAAGGCTGTGAAAATCATACCACTCATACCTATTAGATAGGTCAAGGCAACCATGCCTTTTGAAGCATCATAAACATACCCAAAAACTCCAAAGGGAGCAATAGGAACCATAAAAATCATTCCATATATAACCAAATCCCAAAATGAAAGAGCTCGTTTAAGTTCTTGCTTGTAACCAAATGTTTCAATTGATGTATTAGGTGGATTCGACATAATTTTTCCTCCTTTACATTTTTAAATTTTATTGTTGTAAATTATATTTTTAAGAAAAACTTGCTGTCTGTAAAATGTTAATTTGGTTTGTAGGGAAAATCCAAATTATTAAATAATGTAGGATAGTTAGGAGATTTATACCAGTATATAGTTGTCAACTTTTTTCTGCAGTTTATATTTTTTTAGTTACTTTATTTTCTGATATATAATTAAAGTGAATCATAAATCCAAAGTGGTAGTTCAAAACGTGCTGTTTTTAGAGGATCAACTACTTGACTTATTTGAATGTTGCCACCTACACTCAAAAGTTGAATAGCTTCATGTATTGACATACCTTTGTTTATCAATATATGAACCATATTTCTTGTAGCAATTTTCACTGCTTCATCCAGAGATTTATTTGAAGATATTGTGTATATAGCATTATTAGTAAGTACAACTGGTAATATCATTGGACTACCTTTGATTAAAGTAACCCTTGCTGTTACTTCTCCAGAAACCTCAATACCACATACTGAAACCTCACCATCACCCATTGCAGCATGGAGATCCCCTAATGCTAAAAGAGCACCTGGAACTTCAACTGGTAGATATATTGTTGCTCCTATTCCAATTACCTTTGTATCCATATTTCCACCATGCAATCCTGGTGTTCCACAGGATATAGCTTCAGAAGCAGGCGCAGTACCAATTACGCCTATCATAGGATTTACTGGCAAACTGATTTTTTCTGAAAACTTAATCTTTCCATCTTGAATAGGTAGAATTTTAATTACGTTATTTTCAAGTAAATCTCCAATTACACCAAGTCCTGGACCAGTTACCATTACACCAGTATCTCTTACCTTTATATCTTCAATTTTAACGGCAATAGTATCTCCTGGCTCTGCACCATTAATATACACAGGACCTGTGGCTGGATTAATTCTATTCCAGTCTAATTGGTCAAATACCATATCTGAGCTTTTAATTTGATTTTCAAAACAGTCGCAAGTTTCAAAAATCATAGTACTGCCTGAGTCTACCTTTAGAGCAGGTAGATTATCAGGAGACATTGAGTATACTACTTGATTACTTTTAACTTTTAACATTTATGCTACCCCCTTAAATTTTTATATATGTATACTTGCAAAATTTCGCAAGTAATTACTAAATTAAGTCCATATATTGCTTATACTCCCAATCGGATATAAAACTATTGTAGCTTT
Source organism: uncultured Clostridium sp. (assembly GCA_964554365.1). Taxonomy (GTDB): domain Bacteria; phylum Bacillota; class Clostridia; order Clostridiales; family Clostridiaceae; genus Clostridium_AM. The sequence goes on from CAZKOJ010000002.1 coordinate 36,880, forward strand.
CAATTTCTGATTTTCTTAATTTTATAAAGTTATTCATAAACTCTTCACCTAAAATATTATAATAAAAAGCATCATTTTCTAAATCTTTTATACCTTCCTCTAAAGATCTTGGAAGAGTTTCATGGCCACCTTTATATGGATCTATACCAGTAGATGGCTCCAATGGTTCAATTTTGTTTAATATGCCATCCAAACCTGCGGCTAGAATTGCAGCTAAGGCTATATAGGGGTTGGTATCTGAACCTGGAAGTCTATTTTCAATATGTGTATTTTTTCCTCTACTAGATGGAATACGAATCATAACACCTCTATGCTCAAATCCCCAGCTTACTGTAGTAGGAGCAAAAGTATATGGCTGTAAGCGTTTATAACTATTTATAGAAGAGTTAGCAAGTGCACAAAGTGGTCGAGCGTGCTTTAGTTGCCCACCTATAAAGTGTCTACACATTTCGGCTATACCATTACTATCATTACTATCCTGTAGAAGGTTGTTTTCCTTAGAATCATATAAGGAAAGATGAATGTGTGCACCACTACCACTTTGATTAGCAATTGGCTTTGCCATAAAAGTAGCAGAATATCCAAGCTGAGAAATTATTTGTTTGATGCTTGTCCTGTAATAAAACGCCATATCTGCCATCTCTATTCCCCAAAAAGGCGAGTTAGTGATTTCAAACTGTCCAGAAGCATATTCAGTATTAGCAACCTCTGGACCTGCCCCTATAGCAGCAAGATTCAACATAACTGCAGAAATTATTTCTTCTAAAGAACTTTGACATACTTCTGACAAGGGATTTAACCCATTCCATAGAGGTTCTATGCCGCTACCATCCGAATTTTTTTTGAAAACAAAGAATTCGTATTCAAAAGCACCCTTGATTTTAATACCTAGCTGCTCATATTTTTTTAATATGTTTCTTAACACATATCTTGGTGAGTGTTTGACTGGGTTTCCATTTATATCGAATATGTCAGCAATAACCCTAGCTGTGCCCGAGGCATAAGGAACTAAGCTAAAAGTAGAAAGGTCAGGACGAGTGATCCAGCTTGGATAACCTCCTTCAAAGCCTTCTCCAGCTTCACATACTAGCTTTGATGATGTATCCAAAGAAAAAAGTGTTGACGGGTATGATATGCCATTGTAAATTACGTTGTCTAAAAAATTTCTAGCAGAAACAAATCTTGATCGTTGTATATTAGCATTATCATGAAGACATACTCTGACAGTATGGACTTGATTTTCAAGTATAGTTTGACGTATATGACTATTCCAATCTTCATTCAGCATAAAAAACATCCTTTCAAAACAAAATAGTAATGCTTTATATTAGAGCAAATTTTATGCCAAAGTAGTTTTAAGGATAATATGCTGAAAACTCAAGCATATAAAGGCTTTTAATTGATAAATTTAATAAAAATGGTTCAAAAGTGAAAAATTGTGGTTTGTAATTGAAAGAGCTAAGAAACTTGTAGGGATTAAGTTATTGATAAGAAAAAACCGTACTGTCTAAAATCAGTACGGTAATACACTATATTAAACCTTATAATTAATTAATATATATTAAAAACTTTGTTTTCTTTATAAAACTTTATTTACAGTAAAATTTTCAGGAATGTTAACTTTCACAAAAATAAACTTAAGGTATTTTATCAAAACATATGTAACAATTAACAGGGTTAATATTTCTTGAAATCCAATCAAATATTTCAAAGGATATATTGGTCTTCCGATTTTAATCAAAAACCCATTGGTTTGTTTCATAGCAACTGCACTAATTGCTATTGGCAATAAGCATATGTGTATTACCTCCAATTTTTAATTATTCAATCTAATATATATATTCTAGGAATCACTTGATATATAGTCTTCCTGTATTAGCCAGTTAACAGCTTCAAGAATATTTTCAGCTATATAATCAGGTTTATATTCATTCCATTTACCTCTGTACTTCAATACATCATCATTACCAGCACCAGTTAGAACTAAAATTTTAATTGAACCTACAGTTGCAGCTGATAACATATCACTCCATCTATCTCCAATTACTACACATTGATGTAAATTTAAATTATTTTTAATTGCTGCTCTCTCTAACAATCCTGTTCTAGGTTTCCTGCAGTTGCATTTCTCATTTTCACCATGTGGGCATATAAAAACCTCATCAAATCCAAAGGTACTAAGTTCCTTTACGAACGCTTCTATACTTGCCTCACCTCTTGAAACTCCTGGTTGATTAGTAAAAGAAAAAATTTTAACTCCTCTTTCTTTTAGTATATTTATTGCTTCCTTAGCAAATGGAAATAATTCAAATTCACCTGGATAAACTACATCCTCAGTACCCCCTATAGTTCCATCTCTATCTATGAAAACAGCCTGTACTTTTTCTTTCATCATTATTCTCCCCTAAGCTATTATTTCTGATTTTATCCAATTAGCTTTATTGACACTTAAAAATAATATTGGTATATACCTATTTAATTAAACTTTTATAATTTATATCCTAGTTTATCAAATAAATAAAGTAATATAGCATATAATATAAAGAAATTTATGCCAAACAAAAATATTTCTCCAATGGAATATGCACCATTCTGAGTGAAATTAACTAGTATTGCTAATATTATAGCTACTAATGTTGCATATAAATCCTTAAAAACCAATGTTTTCCTTTTCAAATATATGTCCTCCTATATTATAAATTCATAAGTAGCACCTTTATTTTCATTAAATACACAATATGTTGCGAAGTTGTATCATATGAAGATTATATATTTAACTTCTCTGAAAATTTAATTCTTTTTTAAAACCCTTGTAACTTTTACAATCAAATTAGAATCTTTCAATGTTTTTATTAAATTATAATTACCACTTATATAATCTTTAATTTGTTCTTTTCTATGAGGAACCATGAAAAAAGGTAATGCATTCAATTTAAACCATTTTACTTTACTTGTTTCATCTCCATTTTTAATTTCTTGTCCACCAACAACTTTTCCTAAAAATATATGCTGAATATCATTAAAGTGTAGTCTGTGATACTCACCTGTTTTTTCATAAGCATTTATTATATATCCTGTTTCTTCAATCGCTTCTCTTACCACACAATCAGTTGGAGTTTCATAAGTATCCACCCTACCTCCTGGTAAATCCCATATTGGAATATCTTTTCTTTTAACAAGTAAAACTCTATTTTTATTTTCATTAAGTATTATGGCAAATGCACCTTGTGTAATCATAAATATACCACCTACTTTGAAATTAATGTTACTCATATATCCAATTATAATATATTCTACTAATAACTGTCTAACACTTTCCTATTATTTATAGTGCTAAACTAAGCCCATTAGATTTTTAGCGTAAACAAAATAAAAGAAGAGCCCTCATCATCTGAGGATTCTCCTTATTTACTATTTATAAACCATTTTTCAATATTATTTTGTAATTTTGAAACTAAATAATTATATATTCTTTGTTCAAACGCCCTATTACTTACACTTACGCTCCCTGAATTGTCTTTTAAAATTCCATATATATATCCTATTTCAATTAAAGGATTATCTATATTAAATATTTTTTCTTCACCATTCATAATAATATCATATATATAATTATTTAAATCCTTGTTATTTTCTAGGTTTTTCTTTAAATCATCAAAGAGAGTATTATTTTCTTTCAGAATCTCTTTTACTGCTACCTCTATATCTTCTTCTATCCAGTTTCTTTTGTTATCTATAATTATTTTTCAATCTTGTCTAATTTGCTATCTATGTTAACCATATAATTTTTACCTTTTATACAAGTTCCTGTTGTATTAAACCTTTTTATCATCTATAATATCCCCTTTTTTTATCCTTCAATAGCTCATTACTCTAACCTTTTAACTTAAATATAATTATACCAATATTGTTAGTATAAACAATTTATAAAATTAATTTCGCTTGTCATAATAAAAATAACTACTTATTTCAACAATTATCATAATTGTTGGAATAATACCTATACCAATAAAAATGCCACCCCACACATTATTCTTTGTTACTCCCAATGCAATTGCAGATAGTATTGTAATAGTAGCACAAATAAAAAATGTAATATTAAAAGCACTGCTTTTTGATTTCATAGTAATTAAATTTTCTCGTTCATCATCATTTTGCTCATCTTCTTTTGTACACTTATTGCTTAAACTTCTATATACTTCTGTCACTCCAAATAGAATACAAAAAGTATCTATTATAATATACTTGATAATTCTTAGGACATCTAAATTATTAAAATGGGTAATTGTACCTGGAATGCTAATTGCCGCTAATAATAAAAATACTATACCACTCCAAAATTTCTTTTTATTATATATTTTTTTCTTCATTTTCTAAATTCTCCTTTAAACAATATAAATCTTCAATAGTGGTATTAAAAACGCAAGCTATCTTATATGCCAGCATAATTGACGGATTGTACTGTCCTTTCTCAAGTGAAATAATCGTTCTTGAGGAAACAAAAACTAAATCGGCAAGCTGCTGTTGTGTCATACTTGCTTCTGTTCGCAATTTTTTTACTCTATTTTCCACTTATGTACCTCCAAATAACATGAAACAAACTTCATATGAAGTTAACTTCATGTTATCATTATATAAAAATCTTGTCAATAAAAAAGTAACAGAAAGTTGTTTTAACAACTTCCTGTTATATTAATTACAACAAGAATTATCTATTGCAAAAATATCTCCATCAAGTGGATATTCTGTCATTCCTGTACTGCAACTTCCATTAAATCCTCGGTCTAACATAAGTTAAACACCGTCATGAGAAATTTAAATATAATTTTGATTACCTCATATTTCTTTCTGTATAATACGCAATAGCAATTGTACCAGGCCCAACATGTGTTCCAATAACTGGTCCTATTGAACATATTCCAATTTTAATTTTTAGTTTTTCTTCTAATTCTTTTACAAGTTCCAGTGCCTCACCATAAGCATGAATATGATGCACTATAACTTCTCCTAATCCATATTCTTCAATATCATGAAACATTTTGTCGATCATGGTAATTACTGCTTTTTTCTTTGTCCTAACCTTTGTTAAAATTGTTGTTACCCCATTTTCTACAGTTAAAATAGGAATAATCTTTAAAAAGTTACCAATTAAAGCACTTGCTCTACCAATTCTTCCACCTTTTTTAAGATATTCAAGTGTATCTGGAACAAATAGAAATCTACTTCTTTTTATATTCTCTTGTGCTACTTCTTTAATTTGATCTAAATTTTTACCTTCTAATGCCGCCCTTGCTGCTACAATTACTGAAAAACCAAGTTGCATACAATTTGAAGTAGAATCTACTATTTCTATTTCAGCATTTTTATATACCTCTAAAATCATTTTTTTTACCATATGTGCAGTGGAATATGTACCACTCATATGTGACGATATAAAAATACAAAGAATAGAATCTCCATTTTGAACTATCTTCTCCATCTCATTGTATAGTTCCTGTACAGAAGGTTGTGAAGAAGTTGGTATACCCTTTTTTTCCATCATTTTATAAAAAACTTCATTATCTATGTCTATTTCTTTAAAACTCTCCTTTTCAAATATGACATTTAAAGAAACTACTTTTATATCTAATTGACTTTCAATATTCTTCTCTATATAACTTGTACTATCTGTTAAAATCTTTACTGACATTACATTATCCCCTCTCTGCTCATCTCGTGTATATCATCATAATCGTTCTCATAGTATGCTGGTTTTATTATAGCATAAGCCAATGATACTTTTAATATCATTGGCTTCTTTCAGTAAATAAACCTATCTTAAAATCATTGCAAAAATTGGAATGGTAGCAACCGACAATAGAGTTGAAAGTAGAACTCCTTTTGTAGCAAAGCCTACATCAGCATTATACTGTTGTGAAAAAATTGTTGTGCATGCGGCTACTGGCATTGCAAAACTGATAATTAATACCTTTGCTAGCAGAGAGGTATCAGCTAAAATAAATTGCATAATTAGCAGTGTTATGATTGGTATTATCAACAGCTTTACAAATGACATAACATATATGGACCCATTCCCCATAAGTTCTTTGAATTTTAATTCTCCTATCTGAATTCCGATGACAAACATCGTAAGAGGTGTTGTTGCTGCCCCAATAATACTTATAGAATGCCCCAGAAATCCAGGTAGCTGAAAATTGCATAGGAACATCACATATCCAATTACAACACCGATCATTCCTGGTGTTAAAAAATTTTTAAAGCTTATTTTAGTTTTAGACCCTGCAGAAAATTGAATAAGCATAATCCCCACAGTAAATAACATAATATTATTTACCATCTCTATGACAGAGGCATAGAACACCGCTTCTTTTCCATACAGTGCATTAATTACTGGAATTCCCATAAACCCAGTATTAGCAAATACCAACATAAATGCAAAGATACCTCCTTGTTGCTTCTTAATTTTCAACATTTTTACAAGGAGAAAGCCTATTGCAAAAGCAATTGCAAAAATTATCAACACAATTACGAATATGTACTGGCTACTTCTAAATATTTTCTGAGAAAATTCCACTTGCATTGCATCAATAACCAAGCAAGGCCAAGTTAGATTTACAACTACTGTAGAAATGACTCTTGACTGGTTGATGTCAATTAATCCTTTTTTTCGAAAAATAATTCCAGGAATTATCATAATAAAAATCATACATAAAGAATTAATAATCTCCATAATTGCCATATCCTTTTCCTCCTTTATGTCTATTGTGAAATTTTCCTATAATTTAATCTCTAATTACATTACACAAAATGATATATTTCACCATATCATTCTAATTCATCCATATGAAAACTCCGTCATAAATATAGCAACTCAAAACTCTATTTTTTCTTTATCTAATTTATTATATATTCCGTAGTAATATATAAAAGAATATAAGAATTAGAAATAGTACAAATAATATATATATAAATTTAAATGGTGATATAACACACATCGAAAACACCCCATTTAATTATAGTATAGTGTATATTTTTATTAAGATTCACTTCTATTTGTATTGGAATCTATAGAATAGATATAACAAATTATTTCCATTCAGTCTAATTATGTAGCCTTGCTGGAATAAACATGTGCATTTTTATAAGCTATTCGGCGATCGGTTTTAGTTTCATTCCCCATATTGCAAGCTGACCTAGAATTGGTATTAATTCTTTGCATGCGTCGGTAGTTTTATATTCAACACGGACGGGGATTTCCATAAATTGTTCTCGAATAATCAGACCATCTTGTTCAAGTTCTTTTAGTGAACTAGCTAACATTGTATTTGAGATTCCTTTAAGTTTTCTTTTTAATACATTATAGCGTGTTGCTCCATCGCTATATAATGAGCATAGAATTTGTATTTTCCATTTTCCACCGATTAATTCCATTGTTGCCTCTAGTGGACATTTGCCCTTACACGGACAGTTATTTGTATTCTGTGACATAGTTTTACCTTCCTTACTTAGTTTTATTTTTCTTACTTACTCATATTTTTTTGCGTAATTGAAATGATTTTCCATCAATAGTATAATCATATCAAGTAATAAAAAAAGAGTAAATACTAAAATAAGATTTAAAAAACAGGTATTTACTGATATAAAAGGAAAAGAAGGATTTAGCACCTGATTTTTGTGAACAGGAGGATACACAAGAAAAGTTCAAGAGGTAGCTTTGCTATTGAAAGAATGCTTGTTATCTATAGATTAATAAAACGATATGGGGGTAATATCATGGAAAAAGTAATGAATTTTTTGAAGGAAAATCCAGTACTCTATTTTGCAACTGTTGAAGGAGATAAGCCAAAGGTGAGACCTTTTGGTTTTTCTATGGAATTTGATGGGAAACTTTACTTTGGAATTGGAAAACATAAAAAGTCCTTTCAGCAGATTTTGGTAAATCCTAATGTTGAAATTTGTACTTGTAGTCAGAAAGGAACATGGATGCGTATCAGTGGAAAAGTGGTCGTTGATGATAGGCTAGAAGCGTTAGATGCAGCATTTACTGCAATGCCAAAATTAAAGCAGATGTACAATGAGCAGACTGGGATGGTATTAGGAGTACTTTATATTGAGGATGCCGTGGCTGAAATTGCAGACATGGCAGGTAATTTTGAAAAAATTGTTATTTAATTCTAAAATATAGTCACAAAATTAAATACTAAATTTAGAATATGCGAAAAACAATTGAAGCGACTAGAAATTCAGATCTATAATAGATTATCTGAATTGCCTAGTTGGGGTAGTACCAGCATTTGTGTCATGTGCTGAAAAGTAAATGTTATAATATTCTATTTGATACTTATACAACTGCAAAAAAAGGCATAATTGCTTTTTTGGTTAGTTAACAAAATTAGGATTTTGTCAGTCGTAAACAATAATTTTGGCTAATATAGTACAGCTTATAAATACAATTAATTTATATTTATAAGCTGTATTAATTATTATAAAATTTTTCTTTTAAATGCAAAACAAAAAATTATTTCTAGTCCATATCTTGTCTTACATTTAGTTTTATAGATTTAGTCTCATAATATTACTAATGTTCATTAATCGAAATCATTAAAATGAACACTTTATGAAAATTACGCCATTAAAATTCTTTAAAAAGAGTATTAATATGTAATAACATTAATGTCTTATACCATATAGTTCTATTAGGTATATAATTTAATGTTATTTGTTTTGCTCTTTGTACTCGCAACCTTAAATACCATCTACGTATGCTGATCAGTTGACTAAGCCATCAAACCAAGCTTTTTCATGCCCAGCCCCAAAACCATATTCAACATCTCTGTCAATTAACTCTCCATTTTGAAAATCAATGCTTCTACTCATATCTGCTATTTTATCTACACCATAAGCTAGTATTTTTTTCAAATCTTCTTCAAATCTACTAATATCATTTGGTAAATTTATCACTTTAAGCAGATGTTATTCTCCACTATTTTTCAATATTTGATGGAACAGATAAAATCCATTGCCGAGGAAAAGATGCTATTGCTACATATAATCTTATGGAAAATACTCCATGAATTACCTGTAGTTTTTTTTGTTTTTTAGTCGATAGAGTAAGTATTCTATCTAAAAAGGAGTGATTTATATTGAAGTATTATAAAAAACTTTTGATGGTTCTTACTCTAATTACTGTGTTCGCTTTAACTAATACCTTTGTTTCCGCTAAACCTATTAAGAATTCAGGCTCTCCCCCTACTGCTCCAACTTCATTAACTTATTCTGGAATAACAACAAGTGAAGCAACTTTAAACTGGCAAGCAGTTTCTGGCGCAACAGGTTATAAAGTATATAGAGCAACATCAAATGATTCAAATTACACTTTAATAGCTACAATTTCAACTAATAGCTATAAAAACACAGCATTAGTATCTAACACAAAATATTGGTATTTTGTTAGAGCATATAACTCCTATGGTACATCCCTAGATTCTACCCATATAAACCTTACAACAACTCAACCTACATCAATTTCTAAGAAACTAGTTCTTGGATATACAACTTATTATTACTCTGGAGATAGTTCTTCTTATAACTCAATGACAACTAATACTTCAACCTTAGATGAAATTGCTACAGATACTTATACGACAGATTCTTATGGTAATATTGCTGGACTTGTTCCAACCAATCAAATAACTTATGCAAATGGCAATAATATTAAAACACTTGCTATGATAACAAATAACTTTGATGGAAGCATAGCCAAAACTTTATTAGAAAGTTCAGTTAATAGACAAGCTTTAATAAATAATATTTTAAATGCTGTGAAAATTAATGGATATAAAGGTGTTAATGTAGACCTTGAAGGTGTATATTATTACGATAGAAGCTACTTAACAACTTTTATGAGTGAACTTTACAATGCACTCCATCCTCAAGGCTTCTATGTAACAATGGCTGTTCCAGCAAAAACTAGTGATAGTCCCACAGCTGCTTGGAATGGAGCTTATAATTATGCTTCCCTTGCAAATTACACCGATCAAATAGTATTAATGACTTATGATGAGCATTATCCAGGTGGAACACCAGGTGCTATAGCTTCAATTGGCTGGGTAGAAAACGTAATAAAATATGCTGCTTCAGTTATACCAAAAGAAAAATTATTACTTGGAACCGTAGCATATGGATATGACTGGTCTTCAAATGGAACTAAGGCTTACGGAATTTCAGGCATTTACAATTTAGCTTTAAATTATGGTGCTACCATAAAATGGGATTATGTGTCGCAATCTCCATACTTCACCTATTTGGATGCTGCAGGGATAAGTCACACTGTATGGTTTGAAAATGCTCAAAGTTTAAACTATAAACTTGACCTAGTAAATTCATATAATTTATCTGGCATAGCTATATGGAGACTTGGACTTGAAAAAACTGATTATTGGACAAGCATCAAAACAAAATTTAACAGATAAAATAACTATTGAAACATGAAAAGGGAGAACCACCATCATATGGAGGCTCTCCTTCTTTACTATTTATATACATGTAACAAAAATATAAAGCAAAATTATAGGTATTATTTAACATTGACATTTACATCAATCCTACTTAATATCATCATAGGATTACAAAATAATACTAGATATTTAGAGGAGGTGCATTATGTTTTTAATTATAGGATTAACAATAATTACATTTATCGCTTTTTTAGCCTCATATTTACTAGATCCAAGACGACTAGTTAATGGACTTCTATTTAATGTTTTCTTATTTTCATTTATGATTACAATTGTTTATATGGCTTTTACAATACAAAATCGTGCTTTAACTTTTTTAGTCCTTAGTTTTATCTTATTAATATCCATAGTGCTTATATTTGGTATTTATGCATTAATTGTAGCACTATTTATAAACGCAAAAATTGTTATGAAACGTGAAAGTAGAACTCCTGGTAATTTATTAACTTTATTTTTAGCTATAGGTTTAATTGGTTGTTTGATTTGGTCTGTAATTATGAGTAAAGTAAATTTTTCGCCTGAAATAAAGATTTTATTGGGTAGTTTTACTCTTATTGCCGTATATTATTTATTTAGTATTTTTAACTTTTTAATGATATCACTTATTTATCAATTTAACCGTTCAAAATTAAATCAAGATTTTATTATTGTTTTAGGTAGTGGATTGATTGGAGATAGAGTTCCTCCTTTATTAGCTAGTCGTATTAATAAAGCTATTGAATTTTATCATAAACAAGCTGCTGTCTCAACTCCACCAAAAATCATTTTTTCTGGAGGACAAGGAGCTGATGAGAAAATTTCAGAATCTTTAGCTATGCAAAGATATGCAATTGAAAAAGGTATTCCTATTAAAGATACTATTTTAGAAGATAAATCAGTTAATACATTGCAAAACATGGAATTTTCTAAAAAAATAATGGAGGATTTGATCCCAAATAACTCTAATAGCATATTTGTAACAAATAATTTTCATTTATTCCGTGCTGGGATTTATGCAAGAAAAGCAAACTTGAACAGTCAAGGCATTGGTTCTAAAACAGCACTTTATTTTTTACCCAATGCAATGATTAGAGAATACATTGCTATTGTGGTGCTAAATAAAAAGCAACATGCAATTATTATTAGTTTAATATTCTTTGTAAGTTTAATCTTGTCCATAGTACAATATTTTTTTGTTAGACCTTATTTATAAAAGAAATACAAGTTACTGATAGAAAAGATATTAACGGAATAAAACTCAAATTTGACGAAAAAGTTATAAAATACATCTTAGAAAAAGGATGGTCACCAGATGATGGAGGTGATCATCCTTCTTTATTAAAAATAGTTCCATTTTACTTAACTTCACATCTTTACTAATTTTACCATTTTTCACGATGTATTATCTCTTCGAGTTTCTTTCGTGGACGTGCTTTTGGTGTTTCATCTGCATAACCAACTGGAATAATACCTACTACATATTTGTCCAAAGGTATATTTAATATTGGCCTGATTTCTTCTTGGGTAAACCACGCAACCCAACAAGTACCTAATCCTAAATTGTCAGCTTCAAGCACTATATGTTCTATTGCAATGGATGTATCTCTAATTATAAGCTTAAGCTCTGGTTGCGGACTATTCTCATTTAGTACTATGTCTACATCATCCTTTATTCTTGCACGTATATCTGCAACACATACGATATGGATTGGAGCAGTGCTCATCCATTTTTGATCGTGAGATGCTTTTGCTATTTTTTGTCTAGTCAACTCTGATTTGACTACAATAAAGTGCCAAGGCTGCGTGTTATCACCAGATGGAGCAAGTCTTGCACTTTCAAGTAGCTGAAGAATTTTTTCATCTTCCACAGGTTTGTCAATATATTTTCTTATGCTTCTTCTTTCCAAAATCGCTTGCGTAATGTCCATAATAAAACCTCCCCTTATTTCTTTTAAGTGGCAAATGATTCGTAATCATTTGCCATCTTCACTAATTTCATATTAATAATAACATAACAACACTGACATAAACCTGTCAGTGTTATTATGTTATTATTAATGCATTTAAATCTTTAAGTTGTGCAAAAGTGTTTCTGTAAATATAAAATCAATTCAGCTCGGTTATGTAATTGGAGCTTTTCAAGTATTCTTGAAACATAATTTTTCACAGTGCCTTCCGTTAAAAACATCTCCTTGCCAATAGATTTATTGCTTTTACCCTGCATTATGTACTCTGTAACCTCCTTCTCCCTTTGAGTAAGTAAATGGATAAGATTTTCTTCTCCTGAATTTTTAAATTCAAAGTTTTTTTTGTTATTCATTGAGTTTAATGCCTTTACAACTTTCAAAGTAATTTTTGGATTTAGAAGCACGTTACCTTCGCAAGCAGTTTTGATGGAGTCAATAATTTCCTTTGAGGCTGAATCTTTAAGAATATATCCATCCGCTCCATTTTTAAGCACATCAAAGATATATTCATCTTCATTAAAGGTTGTCAGAATAATTATCTTTATATCGGGATATTTTTCTTTCACTAATTTTGTTGCTTCTATACCATCCTTAACAGGCATTCTTATATCCATCAATATAACTTCTGGCATTGTAGTTAACAAAAGCTTTAATAAGTCTTGTCCATTTACTGCTTCCCCAATAACCTCTATTTCTTCATGAAGACTTAAAATCATTTTTAACCCTTCTCTTACAATCTCCTGATCATCAACAATTACAACCTTTATCATACCGTTTCCCCCTAATTATAATAAGATTACTCCATCTCTGGAATACCTGCCTCAATGGTGAAGCCGCTTCCTTTTTCTGAATTAAACTTGACCTTTCCTCCAAGAGCTTCTATTCTCTCCTCTATCCCTTTAACTCCATTAGATTTTACAATGTTATTACATTCTAATCCATTGTTTTTAACTTTTAAAATAATCATATTAGACTCTTTAAATATTTCTATATCAAAAACATCTGCATTTCCGTGCTTAATTCCATTTGTAACAGCTTCCCTAACGGTTTTATATATACAATTTTTAATATCGGGACTTACAGCTTCTACTTTATCATTCATTTGTAAAATTAACTTTATTCTATTTGTCTCTTTAAAGTTCTGAAAAAGTTCATTGATAGATTCTCGTAATTTTTTAACAGAGTTCTTTTCCTTAAGTAGACTTACTGCTTTTCTAAGATTCGTTATGCAGTCCTTTGAAATATTTTGTGTTTTATTTATAACTTCCTTTGCCTTTTCTGGCTTTAACTCCAGTACATTTTCAGCATATTCTAGATTCATTTTTAGGGCTACAAGAGAATGACCTATAGAATCATGAAGTTCCTGGGCTATTCGTGTTCTTTCCTTTGCAATAGTAAGCTCTTCAATTTTATTTGAAAACTCTTTTAGTTTTAAATTTGTAGCTTTTAATTCCTTATTTAAGACTTCTATTCTTGTTTTTTCAATTATAGTATTTCTAAATAAAAAAACTATAAAAAGTGAACCTAAATAGTTAATTACCGCACTTTTAACACTATCTGCTTTAGTTAAATCAACATATGGAACATTTGATATGCAGTAAACTAGAAAGGTAAAGATAACAGCTAAAACTTCTACCTTTTTAATTGTTACAATTATCTCTATAAGCAAAAAAACGTTATAAACCGCTGTTCCAAAGCATTTCAATTCATATGTAAAATATCCAACAGCAATAACACTTATTGCATATGAAAGATAGTAGAGTTTCCCCTTTCTATCCTTTAGATATTTACTTCTTATATGATTGTTTCCCTGTAACATTAAAATCATAAGGATTAAAATAAATTTCATATTACTATTGGTTTTATAATAGTTCAATATAGTATCTAGTATTGAAAGTACAGCTAAATACTGCATAGCTTTTAGTACAAGTAATCTACTCTTTGTTGATGAAAAAATGTCCATAAAAAACAACCTTCCAAATGTAATTTTAAATCTATTATATCACCTTATCCTTTATATAAGAACATGACTAAAGTCATACTCAAATTGAGTACTATAGTGAATATGAAAAATCTACCTGCCGCTGTAAAATAATATCATAATAAAAAAATTTACAGGGAGGTTTGAGATATGCTTCAATTAATCAATTTAACTAAAAAATATGGAGATTTTACCGCTGTAGATAACATTTCCTTCAAGGTAGACTCAGGTGAAATATTTGGTCTATTAGGTCCAAATGGTGCTGGTAAATCTACCACAGTATCTATGATAAGTACTGTTCTTTCCCCTACAAAGGGTAAAATAATAGTTGATAATAAATCTCTTATAGAGAGCCCTATTGATTGTAAAAAAGTAATGGGTATTGTACCTCAGGATTTAGCCTTATATCAAAGCTTAAGTACAGAAGATAACCTTCAGTTTTTTGGCAGCTTATATGGACTTTCAGGAAGAGAATTAAAACATAGAGTAGATGAAGTTTTAGAAATCATACAGTTAACAGACAAAAAAGATCAAGATGTATGTGAGCTTTCAGGTGGAATGAAGAGAAGAGTAAATATAGGTGTGGCACTGATGAACAATCCTAAATTGCTGATACTTGATGAACCTACTGTAGGAATAGATCCTCAGTCTAGAAATCACATACTTGAAACTGTAAAAAGATTAAATAAAGAAAGAGGTATGACAGTAATCTATACAAGCCATTACATGGAGGAAGTTGAGTATTTATGTAAAAGAGTTGGAATAGTGGATCACGGCAAACTTATAGCCTTAGGAACAAAAGAAGAGCTTAAGCAAAACTTAGGAGCCTGTGACACTTTAACTATAAGCCTAAGTAACTCTCCATCAGAGGCATTAAATAAAATAAAAAGTCTGCCAGGAGTTGAAAAAGCAGCTTTAGAAAACAATTCAATATCTATGCTAATTTCACCAAGTAAAAGAAATGTTATAGATATTGTAGATGATTTAAGAAACCTTGGAATAAAGCTTACAGGCTTTAAATATGACGAAGTAAATTTAGAGAGTATTTTCCTTCAAGTAACAGGAAAATCCTTAAGGGAATAAACAGGAGGTGTTATTTTGAATAAGTTATTACATTTAATTTTTCTGGATTTTAAGATTCTCTCAAAGAGCAAAACCTTCTACTTAAAATTAATACTTTTTCCTGCAGTTTTGATATTGATTCTAGGTACAGTCGGAGGTTCAAATTTGAAACTTACCTCCTTTGATGTAGCTTTTTACAACGAAGATAAAGGGGCTGATAATCTTTCCCTTGGAGATACTCTTCATAATAAAGTTTTAAAATCAAAGGAAGTAAAATCCATAATAAATTTAAAAGAAGTTAAAGATTTTAATGAAGGTAAAAAACTAACTGATAAAGGAAATGTTTCCTTCTTTATATACGTACCAAAGGATTTCACAAAGTCCTTTATAGAAGACAGTAAAACCAGTATTACCTTAATAGCAAATAAAGACAATCTAATAGACAAAAGTATGGTTAAAAACCTTTTAGATAGATTTATCCAAAATACAAGAACTGTGTTTGTTGAAGAAGCAGCAGTAAAGAAGCTAAGCTCAAATAATAAAGCTATTGTAGAAAAAATTCTTAATCACATAGAAAAAGACGAAACTTATTCCACTACAATTTCTAAGGTTCCAACAAATAAGAAAGCAGTTTCTATTGGTGCTATGCAATATTCTTCTATCGCTATGGTTGTTATGTTCTCCATATTGACAGCTTTTACCCTTGTTCATGGTATCGTTGATGACAAACTTAACAATACATTATTTAGAATAAAATCAACCCCTATTTTAAATTTACAGTATGCCTTAGGAAAGCTTATTGGAATTATTTTTGCAGTAGTAATGCAGATGACAATAGTAATAATTATAACTGGTCTTTTCTTTAGAATGAAATGGGGAAATCCTTTTGACATTCTCATTATTACAATAGTATACGCCTTTGCCATAGGCTCTATGATTCTTCTTTTAGGTCTTACTTCTAAGGATCAAAGTTCTGTTTCAAGTATGGCCTCACCTATAGTTTATGGCTTTAGTTTTTTAGGTGGAAGTTTTGTAAGTAAATACAGCCTTCCTGACAGTTTGAAGGTTATTCAGCAAATGATTCCAAACGGAAAAGCTATTAATTGCTATTTAAGGATATGCCAAGGCGGAGGAATCTCTGATATATATATGGATTTAATAGGACTTATAGTTATAGGTTCTGCCTTTTTAGTAATTGATTTAATGGTATATAACGGAAGGAAGTGGAACAATAATGCAAATTCTAATAATGATAAAAAAACAGTTAAAGCTGCTCTTTAGAAATAGACTAGCCATTCTTGCAACTATATCAGTGCCTATAATCTTGACTTACCTATTTTCATTTTCACAAAGCATCAATTATAAACAGAAATTATATATATGTGATTTAGATAAAACTGTTTACTCAAGAGAATTAATAGATATGATAAAAAATCATAAGGATATAACAGTGATAAACTCTACTGAAGACGATATAAAGAAAAAGATTGATGCTCAGGAAATATCCTTAGGATTTGTGATAGATAAGAACTTTGGTGATGAGCCCTTATCAGTAAAAGCTTTAAATATAAAGATACTTCAAAACTATGAAAGCGGAGAATCAGCTCTATTAGAACAAATCATATCTGGAGAGCTTTCCACCTTGAAAAAAGTCACATTAGATTCAAAATATATATCTAAGGAACTTAATTCTAGCCAGGTTGATCTTTTTACTAACTTACTTAGTAGTGCAAAGGCTTCTTCAAATGTGCTAGTTGATGATAATACTGGACAAAAAGCACAGGATGGTACAACAGTTAGGCTAATAGGCTTTTTAGTAATGTTCATATGGTTTGTAGTAATACAAGGCTTTAGAACATTAATTGATGAAAAAGAAAATAATACTCTTAATAGATTATTAAGCACACCTGTGAGCTACAATAAATATTTGATATCTAAAATAATGGCTACTTATATATTTGGAATACTTCATATAATAGCTATTTTGTTTGCTGGAAAGTATTTGCTAAAGGTTAGCATTGTAAACAATGTATTTACAGTAAGCCTTATATTTGCAGCATATTTATTCCTATTAACAAGCATTACTATGATATTTGTTCTATTTATAAGAAAGCAACAGAATTTTACCGTGTCCACAGCTATGTTAATAATAGTTACAGGTATGCTTGGAGGCTCTTTCTTCCCTTTAGAACTTGCCCCTAAATATATGCAGATAATTTCCAAATTTACTCCAGAATCCTGGGCAATACAATCTTTAAAGGATGTTATTTTTAACAATGCCTCTATCAATTCACAAATTATACCTTTGACTGTATTTATTTGTGTAGGAGTTTTAGGGTTAATAATATCGTCAGTTTTAGTGAACACAAAAATAAAATTTAAACGCTGTATTTAATATTAGAGAGGTGTTAATTATGAATTCGTTGATAATAAAAATAATTGAGTTAATTGCTGGTATTTTAATAAATATTTTTATAGGGAAATTAGGAGTAGTGATTTTCAGAAAAGATAATACACTTACAAGAATACCTTTAAGATTTTTAAGTATTTATCTTGTCATAAATTCAGTTTCATGCATATTTCATATTTAACTTTAGAGTATTAGTATAATTGAATAAGGACGCAGTGGTAAAAAAATGTTTAATAAGTAATATTTAATTTACTAAGCGACAGTTCCAAAGTGGATTGTCGCTGTTTTATATATCAATTACACTTGTTAAAGTTAACAAAAATTATCATCTATAGCTTATTACTAATACACATACCTTTAAAAACCTCCTCTAGTTTATAGCTTCTAAAATTGCTTTTAGACTATGTTATGCAATGACTCCATCCTTTACGTTTACTATTCTGTTTCCATATTCCGCCGACTCTTTGGAATGCGTAACCATTATGATTGTTTTGCCACTTTCTCTATTTATAGTTTTTAACAAATTCATTATTTCTGTACCCGTTTTACTATCTAAATTACCAATAGGTTCATCTGCAAAGACTAAATCTGGCCTATTGATTAATGCTCTCGCTATAGCTACTCTCTGCTGTTGTCCCCCCGATAACTCTCTAGGGGTATGATTTCTTCTGTCAGTAAGCCCTACCACTGCTAATATTTCATTCAATTCGCTCTGATAATCTTTCAGTTTCTTTCCATCAAGAAGCACTGGAAGGAGAATATTTTCTTCAACATTTAAATTAGGAATTAAGTTATAAAATTGAAATACAAATCCTATGTCTCTTCTTCTCATAATACTCTTGTTTTTATCTTTAAATCTTGAAATATCCTTTCCCTTTAACAGCACTTTCCCTCTGGTAGGGTCATCAAGTCCCCCCAAAATGTATAACAATGTACTTTTTCCAGAGCCGGAAGGGCCCATGATAGATACAAATTCACCTTCCTTAACTTGAATAGAAACATTATTTAAAATTGGGGTTACCTTGTCACCCATAATATATTCCTTAACAATATTTTTTCCCTCTATAATAACATTACTCATACTTGTGTCCTCCATCTTCATTACTTATTTTTGCTTTATATCTCCTATCTATTATTCCAACCTGATTTCTTCAACAATCTGAAGCTTTGAGCCCTTAATAATGGGAACAATGTAGCCTATCAACATTATTACAATTCCAATTAGTCCAGCCAGTATAAACATGCTTTGCGGCATATCCACTTCTATAGGTATACGGGGACCTGCAACTCTAAATATTATTTTAGCTTCAAGAAAAGCGATACTGCTTCCAATAATTCCACCAATCAAGCCTACTGTAAAACCTTCAATTAATGACATCTTAATATGTTGTACCTTACTTAATCCAACAGATTTATACATGGCAATAGAACGCTTTTTTTGGATATAATTAATAATCAAGTTATTAATTATGCCAACTATTCCTAAAATGAGAATGAAATAAGTTAATCTATTTAGCGGCTCAAAAAAAGGATTTATTATACTTGATACATTCTCATTAAGCTCTTTAATTGTACGAGTCCAATTAACCCTACCATTATATAGATTACGAATCTCTTTTGCTGCGGAATCTGGGTTAGAGCCTCTAAAAATAACGAAACTATACCCATTAGGTTTAAAATCATCTTTGGCATATTTTGCTGGGATTAAAGAATTAGCCCCGCTGGCCCTTGATGTATAGTAAGCTAATACTGTGTATTCACTAACACCAACATCTGTTTTTATTTTTATTTTATCTCCATTATTTAATCTAAGCTTTTTCATTAATTCATAATTAAACAGAATATTTCTGCTATTACTGAAGTTCTTTTCAACTTCTTTTTTATTTTCATTACTTCCATATTTCACAGCAAGCATTTCATTATATAGGCTAATATCTTCAACCCCTTCAACACGTCCGATACTTTTACCATCTATATTTATATTGCTTAGCACATAGGAGGGTAATACATCTTTTACGGTTTTTATGTTTTTTATTTTTTCTACAAACGCAGCATCTATATTCTGTGCATCAGTATATCCATCTAGTTTAGCTCCTTTAAACACATCACCAACATATGTTTTTACACAATTACTAACTACCGATATTACAATAACTGAAGATATGCTAATTACTAGAAGAATTATATTTTGGTTTATATTCTTATTCCATTTTAGATTCCTTGCTGCGAGTCTTCCCTCATTACCCAAAACTCCCCCATACACTCTTTCCAGTATTGTTGCAATGGCAGCACTTAGAAGAGGAATTACAATTACTGTTGAAATTATTAAGCATACTAAAGAAAATCCTCCGGCTGCATAAATAAATTTATCGTTCACGGTATATGGTAGTAGGATTGAAAAAATAAATAAAATCATTCCTATAATCAATTTGGATTTGTTTGATATGTTTTTTGCTTCTACAGCCCCTAAAACTACTTCCTTTATAGGAAGTTTACTTACTCTTCTCACAGGTATATATGCACTTAATACAGAAACAGCTAAAGCCATAGCACATGTTAATGCTATATTAGCAGCAGATGCAGTGAGAAGAAGTTCTATTCCTTCTGGCATTGCTGCTGATAATTTATTAAGTATTACCTTTAGTAACCCAAATCCAAATGGTATTCCAATAGCTCCTCCCAATATTCCATATATAATACTTTCCATCATTAGAATTCTCTTTACTATCTTTTCATCAGCTCCTATACTTCGGAAGGTCCCGATTACAGGTAATCGCTCCATGATTATTACTTTATAACTGCTGTAAATAATAAAAATACTCATGATTAAGGAAAAACAACTAATTAAATAAAATGGCATGGATTTCGATTTAGAGTCTGCTTTTAATTGCTCCATATTTATTACTGTTTGTGCTTTGCAACTTTGGGGTAATTGCTCTGATAATTTAACTGCAAAGGCTTCTGAATCAACCCCCTCTTTTGTTTCTACTAAAATCTTATTGTACTCATCTTTAACACTCACTATTTTCTCTAGAGTTTCCTTGGGCAATACTGCTGTATGTCCTCGTTCTTGACGCAAAAATACAGTATCATATGCAGCTATTCCAACAACAGTAAAGCTGATATTTTTTCCCATTACATTAAGTGAAATTGTATCTTGCAATTTTACATTGTACATTCTTGAAAACTTTTCCTGAACTACTATTTTGTTACCTGTAAAATTACTATATCCATCTTCTTTTATCAGTCTTGGTTTGTTTATCTGGTTTAGCTTGTCTGAATCTGCTGCAATCAAGTCGAAATTTTCAAAGTTATTGTCCTTGTTAAACAATGCGGATATTTGCAAAATCCCTACCTTATTTTTTATACTTTTATTTTCTGGGACAACGCTATCTTTTACAAAGCTTATTGTTCCGTCTTTTTTTGGTTTTGTTGTCACTGAAATAGTTGCTTTTCCTGACATTCCTTTAACCATTTTTATGTGAGCATTCATATAAGAATCGCCAACTGTTAGGGATACAAAAACAAGTGCCGTAGAAAATACTATGGATAGCAGCATTACAATGGTTCTTAATTTTCTTTCCTGTAAGTTTTTTAAAATGTATTTTAGAATTATTTTCAATATTAATCCTCCTCTATTTCTATATTTGAAATTTTTACAATGATTTTTCTATGTACATTAAAAATTTCAAAAAAAGTAGACTTATAACCTAACTCTTTCATTCATATGAATTACTTCAGTTAGATTATAAGCCTACAGCCTTAATTTGCCTTTTAACTCATCTTAATTTCATCTTAATTTTGCAATGGAAACTCTATCAATATACTTGTACCAATTCCCTGTTTACTATTTACATTAATATTTCCTCCATGAGCCTCAATAATCTGCTTTGCAATTGCCATGCCCAGACCTGTTCCATTAGTATTTCCCTCTGTATTTGTACCTCTGTAGTACCTCTCAAATAAATTTTTCAATTCATCTTCATCCATTCCTTTTCCATTATCCCTGATATTTATGTGTAATATTCTGTGCACAATTTTTACTGAAACCGTGATCTCTGTTTCCTTAGAGTTATGAGTCACTGCATTACATAGCATATTATTAAAAGCCCTTTGTAGAAGCATGCTATCAAAACTGAAATTAATGATTATATCTTTGCAGTGGAAAATAATTTTTCTAGATTCATATTCTGGATGATTTAAAATATCAATGATTATCTCTTTTAAAAATCTTATAATGTTATCCTCTTTTTTATTTAGAGGAAACATTCCATTTTTCAACTGGTATGTAATTTTCAAATCATTAACCAGTGCTTCTGCATAAACTGCATTATTAAGTATTATTTCCCCATACTTAATAAGATCTTCTGGTGCTTTTACATATGTAGAATCAGTTATTAACTCTGCATAACCTTTTATAGGTGATAATGGAGTTTTAATATCATGTGTAATATTAGCTATCCACTCTTCCCTTAAAGTATCATTTCTTTTTCTTTCATCGTCACTTGCTTTAATTTCACTATCCAGAAAGTTTAAATTATCATATACATCCTGAAAAACTCCCTTATTCTTTGTACTATCATAAGACCTTAATCCAATCTTCCTGATAGCAGCTATAACATTTGACATCTTCTTAGTTATCCATATACCATATACTGCACCAGAAACAAGAATAAGAAGGGTAATTACTATCATCAGCCCCATTAAAATAGTTTTACCTCTATGGAATTTATCATAATTTAGATACATGGTAATCTTTAATATCTTGACAGGGAAGCCTATGATGTAAGTCCACTTTTTTCCGTTCTTTTCAATACCTTTGGCAAATACAGTGCAATCACTCTCACCGCCTCCTGTCTTATAAAGATCCAATATATCCATTGGTGAATAATGCATTAAAGCTCTAGAAGGTCTATTATAGGAGGTAAATTCATCGCCGTTTTTATCAATAATCTGAAGCCACAGGTTGTACCTTTTCAGTTCAGTGAGCCCTGTGCTCTTTATTGTAGGCATTCCATCCTTAAAGATAATCTGATCCGAAAAATTCTCCGTAAAAGAAATAGGCCAGTTACTCCAGTTTATCTTGCCATTCTGTGCTGCATTGCCTGTCCTGATAAAATAAAATACTCCTCCTATGCAGAGAAAAACAATTATTAAAAATATAATAGATAATATGAAAAATAAATGAAAATTTAATTTACAACTTGGTTTTTTCACACTATTCCTTCCTTCTAACAAACTTATATCCAAGCCCTATTACTGTTACAATCAATTTAGGTTTTGATGGATCATCCTCTATCTTTTCCCTTAAATGTCTTATATGGACCATGATTGTATTATCATAACCTATATAATCCTCACCCCATACCTTCTCACATATTCTTTCCTTGTTGATTATCTTATTTGAATTTTCCGCTAAAAATAATAGTAGCTGATACTCTTTTGCTGTAAGATTTATTTCAGCTTCTCCTTTATATATCTGGCTATTTTCTATATCAATAGTAATATCGCCAATCTTTAAAATTTTTTTGGGAGAAATGTCCTGACTTGTACAATTATATTGTTGCCTTCGCAGTTGAGATTTAAGACGAAAGGCAAGTTCTCTTGGACTAAATGGCTTGGTTATATAATCATCTCCCCCAGTACTAAGTCCAAGAATTTTGTCAATATCGTCATTTTTAGAGGAGAGAAATAAAATCGGACAATAAGAAAATTCCCTGATTTTTCTACATACTTCAATTCCATCAACATCAGGAAGCATTATATCAAGAACTACTGCATCTGGGGCATGTTCCTTGCATATTTTTATTCCATCAATACCACAGTGTGCTTTTATTATATTTTTAAAACCCTCTTTTAAAAGCACTTCCTCAATTAAATTCGTTATATTCTTTTCATCATCAATAAGCAATATTTTTTTATCCAAAAGGTTTACCCAATCCATATTAATACACCACCCTTTAATACTTAATAAAAATTATATCATATCAAAAAAAATAGCACCCCCACATTATAAATGGATAGCTACTATTTCTGTTATATATATCGATGTTTTTTTGTTATAATATTCTTGATAATCACTGCTATACCCGGTGATACCCAAGTACAAAAGCCGTATCAGATCTCTCCAATACGGTTATATGTATTTTATTAATTTATGCATAACTCTTATTTTTTGTTTAAAAACAATACTGATTTCACTGCTTCTCTAATCTCTTCATATCCAGTACATCTGCAAATATTGGATTGAAGCCATTCTTCAATAGTTTCATCATCTGCATCCGGATGAATGGTTACAAGTCCATAACAGTTCATTATGAAACCTGGAGTACAGTATCCACATTGAAAGCTCCATTTATCTACAAAAGCCTTTTGAATGGGTTCTTCCTTCAAACCTTCGATAGTAATTACTTTATGTCCAACAGCTTCAACAGCCAGCATAATGCATGATTTAACAGGCAATCCATCTAAAAGTACAGTACATGTACCACAATCTCCATTTTCACATCCAGGTTTTGCTCCAGTAAGTCCTAATTGTTCTCTAAGTACTCTAAGTAAAGTATCTGCAGGTCTTACAATCAAGTTTCTCTTTTCGCCATTAATGTCAAGTTCTATTCTTGCTGCTTCAATATATGATATCATCTTCCTTCACCATCCAATTTTTCCAGAGTATAATTTAGTAAATTTTTCAATACGAACTTCTTATATTCAGAAGATCCTTGAATATTGCCAAATATAGGTGCAGGCAGATGATTTATTGCCTGTTCTATCCTTCGCTCCTTGGAAATGTTTTTATTATTTATATCCTCCTCCATCCTTGTGGATCTAAATGGGAAGGCACACACTCCACTAAATGCCATTTGAATATTATTATCTTTTTTAAGTGCAGCTGCACTAATTAAAGGATAATCTATCTTTTCCTGTTTAGTCTTCTTCACACATATATAAGGCAATTTGGCATAGCTCATATCTGTTGTCAATTGAAAAAGGAATTCCCCTTTTTCCAGTTGAAGTCTTTGATTAAAAGCCTGGTTTATTGGAACTATCCTTTTACCTTTTTCTCCGTATATAATTACATTGCTATCTGCAATTAAATGCCCTAAGACCGCCTCCTTATATACAATTTTACCGCAAATATTTCCGCCTATAGTTATCATATTACGCGCTGTATGATCTGCAGGAAAATTTGCCGTCTTGCTTAGGAATGGAACTAATTTATTCTCAGCAATATGAGTAATTGTAACTGCAGCTCCTATTACCAGCTGGTTACCTCTTGTTTCAAATACATTACACTCAGGGATTCCTTTAATGTCTATTACTGCCTTTGTAAATATATCATTTCTTCTCGCCATAGTGATTATTTCTGTACCGCCTGAATAATATAAAGGGTTCTTATCACTGTCACTAAGCTTCCCATACAGCTTTACTGCCTCATCTAATGAACCAGGTTTATAGTATTCAAAGTCCAATGCAATCATTTATTCTCCCCCTCTTTTGCTTTCCATATGATCTCAGGAATTAACGGCAATTGGTTAAGGGGTACTTGGGCTGCATAGGTTAAACTGTTTGCAAGTGCTGCTGGCATTCCAATTACA
Source organism: uncultured Clostridium sp. (assembly GCA_964554365.1). Lineage (GTDB taxonomy): Bacteria > Bacillota > Clostridia > Clostridiales > Clostridiaceae > Clostridium_AM. Next base: position 62,391 of record CAZKOJ010000002.1, read on the forward strand.
CCATATTCTCCAATTCCTCTTGCACCATATGGTGCGTCTATTTGTGGAGTTTCTATAAAATCTACAAGATACTCTGGGTTCTCTCCAAATCTCATAATTTTATATGTTCTTAACTGCTTATTTTGAATAGTGCCTTTATCCGTAAACAAAAATGATTCTCTGCTAGCAAAACTCAATCCTAGATTCATACCACCAGAAATTTGACCCTTTGCCGCCCCAGTATTAATAACCTTACCTGCATCTATAACACAAGCTGCCTTTATAATTTTGTAGGTATATTCTTTCTTATCAAACTCTACTTCTACAGCTGCTGCACCAACAGTCCATTCTGGACCAGGATTACCTTTGCCAGTTTCAGGATCTAAATTTGTCAGATGTTCTAAAACATAACTTCCTCTTCCAATAACCTGTCCTCCAACTGAATTCCCATTAGGATAGGTATACCCAAATGCAATTTTATTTATTTCTACTCCTATTTGGGAATTGTCTCTTAAAAATACTCTTCCTCCACTAACCTCTAGTTCATCTGGTGTACACCTTAGCGCAATAGCAGCAATTCTGCATAATTGATTAATGGCATCTTCAGCTGCTCTCAAAATTGCCCTGCCAACGAGCAAAATACTCCTGCTTGCAGCTGTTTTCCAGTGATCTGGAGCTGTCTGAGTATTAACTTCCATAACTACATGGATTTGACCTACATCCATTTTCATTTTTTCTGCTAATATCTGTGCCAAAACTGTTTTAGTTCCTTGCCCTATTTCAACTGCACCACAAATAAGATTAATGCTTCCATCCGGATTAAATGTAAGAATAGCTCCTCCACCTGCATTTAAAGCTGTATTTGAATTTTTCCAGAAACAGCTTATACCTTTAGCCCTCACTTTACCATTATCGGTTTCAGCTATTCTTCCTTCTTCCCAATGTATTAGTTCAGATAACCTTTGTATACACTTTGGGAAATTGCCTAAATTACTCCTAGTCATTAAGGTCTGTGTAGGACTAGTATCTCCTGGTAAAATTGCATTTCTTAATCTTAGTTCTAAAGGATCCATTCCAAGCTTATCCGCTAATATATCCATTGTTCTTTCTATTGCAAAGGTAAGTTCAGGATGACCAAAGCCTCTAAAAGCTGCAGCATAGGGATGATTTGTATATAAGCATAATGAATCACACCACACATTTTCAATATTATATGGTCCTGTACAGTCCACAGCAGCTGCTTTGCTTATAATTACTGCCCTATCCGAGTATGCACCTCCATCAAATAAATAGGTTATTTCTGCAGCAGTGAGTCTCCCAGCTTTTGTACATCCCAGCTTGATTTTTGCATCAAGACCTATATGAACAGGAGATGTAATCAAATCTTCTTCTCTTGTATTAGTAAGCTTAACTTGTCTTCCTCCAACCGCTTTTGAACACAAATAAGCAATAAATTCTAGCTGTACAGCTGTTTTACCTCCATAAGCCCCACCTACTAAAGGTACATTAACAACAACCTTGCCAGGGTCAATTTTAAAAAAGTAACTTATAAGCTTTTTTATAACAAAGGGTGCCTGAGAAGCAGAATATATGATAACCTTCCCATCTGGTAATATTTCTGCTCTTACACACCTTGTTTCCATAGCCGCATGATCGGAAGGTGGAAAAGAAAAGCTAGCTTCCACAGTTATCTCACTTTTAGCCCAGCCCTTTTTAATATCACCTTTTCTTATTTTAGTTCGGTTAGCAATATTTGTATTAGCTTCTGGAAAAGTTTCATCTATAATATTATATTGACCAAGTTTTTCATGAACCAATGGGGCATGTTTTTTAAGCGCTTCATCAGGAGAATTCACCACTTTTAAAGGTTCATATTCTACTTTTATCAATTGAACCGCTTTTTCAGCTTCAACTTCGCTATCAGCTACTACCACCGCCACAGGTTCACCATTATATCTTACTTTATCTATTGCAATGGGAGGTCTATCAAGAATAGTAGATCCTATAAGCTGTGGAAAATACTGCCCTGTTAATACGGCTCTAACTCCATGAACTCTTAGTGAATTTGCATATTCGATAGACTTTATTTTTGCATGAGCATAAGGACTTATTAGCATTCTTGCATGTAAAAGTCCTGGAACATCATAATCATTAGTATATCTTGCAGTACCGGTTACTTTTTCTAAAGATTCTTTCCTTGGTACACTTTTACCTATCACATTTAAATTATGCATGGACTACTCCTTGGAATAATATTAATTTACTCTTATAATATACTAATTATTGTTAATTATTATGAATTTAATCTTATTTTTACATTATAATAACTACATTTGATTATAGGTTGAAGCAAATCCGATAGAGCCATAAAGATTTATGATAATGTCAAACTGTTTAGATAAATTCAAATCAACCATACCTGCTTTAGTCAAAGATATATTCGGAAATTTACATTTGGCGATTTCTAACATGGATTTACTTAAATCTATGCCGGTTACATCAAATTCCTTTTGCAAAATTTCAATATGTCCCCCCCATGCAATATCCAGTAATTTATTGACACCTGTTTTTTTATGAGTATGTATACATAGATAGGTTTGTGTAAACTCATATAATATTCTTTAATTAACATATTGTAGGAACTCCATATATATTGGAGACACTAGATAAATTTGTGTAAAAATAAATTTATCTAGTGTCTTTTTGTATTAAAAAGTGGTAGTTTGAGCAGAGTTATACTAAATATCCCCTCTCACATTTCTTACACTTACATATTTTAATTCCAGTTTTAATTCCAGTTAATTTTAAAATAGCTCCACTGACGATAGATTCTCAAACTGTCCATCTTTAGATAAATATTGTTCTTTCATAAGCTAGTGAATACACTACCTTATGTCAATTAACTTGATGTTTAAATTTCTATAAATTATTACATGCTTTAGTATTGTATTTATAATAATTCATTACAGACTTTTCCTCAAAGCCACAAGCTTTATATAAATTAAGTGCAGTATTGTTTTTGCATTCTACATCCAACTCTATCTCATAAATATTTTTTTCATTTATTAAGCTTAAAGCTTCCTTTAGAGCTGCCTTTCCATAGCCTTTACCTCTGAAATCAGGCAATATTCCAAACCCATATATAAAAGCCGAATTGTCACTGTATTCCACTCTAATTTTTCCTATAACCTCTCCCTTAAGTTCAACCATATATGTGACTTCGTTTGGAACTTCCTCTTCCTCTGGAAAACTTTCACTTTCTTCTACACAATTAAAATATATTGCATTTTGTCTCGCTATTTCCTTTCTATCAAGCTTCCCAGCTTTTCTTAAGCTAATAGAATTTATACTTTCTGAAGAAGCTCTATTAAGCAACTTCATTCTATACTCTGAAAAGTCATAATTTCCTCCAACAGCCTTTATTAATTCAGTTCCTGAGTTAGATTTACCATCTGATAATAGTAATAGCTTATTAAAGTTTCTCTTTTGGCACTCCTCTATTGCAAGTTCGAAAAGTTTTTTAAATATACCTTTTCTTCGAAAATCGGGATGAGTCATACCATTTATTTCACCTATATTCCTTCCAAAGCTTGAAATACCAATATATGCTACCAAAACCTCTTCTACATAATAGAAAAATTCATTGACATTTTTTAAGCCTATTTCAGAATCCCTACACATGTTTAACTTATAGTCTAATTCTAACTTTAGATTAGTTTTGTCTTTTGAACTGCAAAGTTCCTCAAGTTGATTTATCTCTTTATACTCCTTTTCAGATATATATTCTTTTAAATAGATAGATTGATTTAATATTTTTTCTGACATTTTAAAAATCTCCTTTTTAATTTCTTTTAAAATTTAGAAATATTTTTTCATTGGGCTCTTTTCTTATCCTGTTACATTTCTTCCTTCAATAAATATTTACTAGTCTCTAAAAATGGGCAGAAAAATCCCGCAGTAAGCAACCTCAAAACTGGATGCTATCTGCGGGCATAAAAAACAGGAATACCTGTAATATTATTCGTCCTTAATAGTCATGTATATTATGAAAGGTTATCAATAACTGCGGAAATGCATCACAAACAAAGGGTACAAGGACCCCTTAAATTGCATTTTCGCCCATATTTAGTTTTACGCAGCAATCACCTTTAAATTAGCTCTCATATAACATTTCTCCTTTCATAAGAACATATTGCATTTTTACAATAGATTCTTTTATAAACAAATTATATTACTTAAAGAATTTTTTGTCAATTCAAAAATTTAAACATAACTACTGCAAAATAATCCTCCCACTCTAACAGCAAAACCTTACAAAATTGTAAGGTTTTTTAATATAAATCAATTTGTTGTTTTTTTAAATTCATATAGAATTTGTTTATCCGATGACTAAGCTTCAGTGGGAGGTTGAATACCTAAATGGTATTTTCATATGATCGTAGACAACCTCCTACTGAGGCCAAGAACCCTGTTTATGTTTGGAGCCTTTAACTGTAAATCAAACATATCAATTTAAGAAACTTAAGGAGGTCTACTACTATGAAAAAACTTATCACTTATATGCAAAAATTTTTAATTATTTTTGTACTTGTTGCATATATTTTTCCTGTTTTATGTTTTCCACTATTTAATTTGTCATCTATTCTCAATACTCAGGAAACTGTTACAGCAAAAAATAATAACGAAAAGAACCCTGCACCTTTATTAGATGACATAAATAAAGAGCCTTTAAATAAAGATAATGTAGAAAAATTTGCAGATAGCATTTTTAATGAACAATTAAAAAAATTCAATGTACCTGGAGCAGTTTTTACCGTTGTTAAAGACAATAATGTACTTTTTGAGAAAGGATATGGGTATTCTGACATAGATAAGAAAACACCTGTTGACCCTAAAACAACAGTTTTTAGAGTAGCTTCTATTTCAAAACTTTTTACTGCAACAGCTGTTATGCAGCTTAAAGAAAAAGGTAAAGTAAATTTAAAAGAAGATGTAAATAATTATTTAAAGGACTTTAAAATAGAAAACAAATACTCAAAACCTGTAACACTTGAAAATCTCCTAACCCACACAGGTGGTTTTGATGAAAGGATTATAGGAGAATCTTACACAAAAAGTTATCTACAAGAAAAGCCACTTAAAGATAATTTAATATCTCGCCTTCGTCCTCTAATCCGTGAGCCTGGCGAAGCTCCACAGTATAGTAACTATGGTATGTCATTAGCTGGTTATGTAGTTGAAAGTATGACAGGCACTCCTTTTGATAAGTATATGGAGGATAATATATTGAAACCTCTACATATGAATAACAGCAGTTTTTCTTTAAATAAAAAAACACTAGACAACCTATCCCAAGGATATGATTACAAAAATGGGATCTATAAAAAGGTTCCTATATATGGAGAAGTCCTCTCACCAGCTGGTGGATTAAAAACCACAGCAGATGATATGACTAAGTTTATGATTGCACATTTAAATCATGGTACTTATGATAATACAGCTATATTGAATAAAGATACTATAGACGATATGCATAAAAAGCATTTTCCATTGGATATAAATATTCCTGGTATGTGCTATGGATTTTCAGAAAACTATATAAACGGGGTGAGAGTAATTACCCATCTAGGTGACGAGTATGGTTTTCATAGTCTCTTATGTTTAATACCTGACAGTAATTTAGGATTTTTTATTTCAGCCAACAGTGATAGCGGAGCCAATATACTTGGCAGCACAGCCGATCAATTCATGAATAAATATTCCCCCCAATCTAAATCACAAACCAATATAGATAATAAAGTTAATTTTACAAGGAGTAATTTAAAAGAATTGGAGGGTGCTTACCAATCTAGTAGATATCCAAGAAAAGAAATAGGAAAGTTAGTGCTGCTACTGTCTCCACCCATAAATATAAAAAGTAATTCGGACACATTAATTTTAAAATATCCAGGTGGACAAAGTATCTATAAAGAAATAGAACCTTTACTTTTTAAGAATGTTGAAAGAGGTGATACTTTTGCTTTTAAAGCAGATAAACAAGGAAATATATCCTATATACTTAATGATGGTTCACCAATTGCCCTTGAAAAAATTCATTGGTATGAAAATCCTACATTGCATAAAATCATTTTTATACTTTTTTCAGTACTGTTTTTAGGCATGTCTATTGTAATGATATTACTCAATTTCAAGAAAAAAGCTGCTAAAGAATCTTTGCTTTGTAAATATCATAGATGGATTATAATTTCTATTTGCATTTTAAATTTAGTGTTTTTATTGGGCATGGCTAAAGAATGTATTGCTTTATCATCATCTCTTATCTTTTTACCAGAATTACCCAAGATGATTATATATCTATTGGCTATTCCAATAATAACTACCATATTTACTTTTGGACTAATGATTTTAACATATGTATATTGGAATAGAGAAAAATCTAATTCAGCTATACTTGTACGTAATATAGTACTTTGTTGTGTATTTTTAATTTTTAGCCTTTTCCTAAATTATTGGAACCTTTTAGGATTCAGGTTTTAGCTAAAAATTTAGGCATGTGAAAGAAAATAACAAGGCAAATATGCGACGGATATTTTGTGTCAAACAAGGATGCAGGTTCCACTGATAGTCCATCTATCAAAGGGTTCTGCTGATGCAGTATGGCACAAAATAGACTAGCAGACTGCAATTGCTATGAAACGCCACCTTCTTTCTTCTAAAATGAGATTATGATATATTATAGTAAAGTTACTATATTATATCTAAATTTTAAAAGGGAGGAAGCTGTTTTGTATAAGATACTTGTTATTGAAGATGATATTAGGCTAAATAAGCTTATAACAGAATATCTCCAAAAATATAGATATGAAGTTATTGATATACAAGATTTTAAAAATGTAGAGGTGGAATTAGAAAAATCAAAAGCTGACTTAGTTCTTTTAGATATAAATCTTCCATATTACGATGGGTTTCAATTATGTAAAACTTTTAGAAGAACTTCAAAAATACCTGTAATTATTATTTCTTCAAGAGATAGTGAAGAGGAACAAATACGAGGACTTGAATTAGGAGCAGATGATTATATTATAAAACCTTTTAATTTTGACTTTCTGCTTGCTAAGATACAAGTAGCAATACGAAGAATATACGGTGAATATGCAAATGAATCAACTATAATTGAAAGCATGGGAGGTATTAAGCTTAATAGAGATACCTTTAAAATGCTTTATAATCAAATCGAACTTGAGCTCAGTAAAAATGAGCTCAAGCTCTTAAGTATTCTCATTAAGAATGAAAATAGAATAGTCAGTAGAGAAGAACTTTTGGAAGAGCTTTGGGATGACACCATTTTTGTAGATGATAACACGTTAACAGTGAATATAGCAAGAATAAGAACTAAGCTTAAAGAGTTGGGGGTTAGTGAAGTTATCTCAACCAAACGAGGTATAGGATATATGTTTCAATCTAATTTTCAACAAGAGGAATGAATATGAGTAAAAATATATTAATGAATTTTGTAAAAGATAAACTATCATTTACTATTGGATATTTTCTTAATACAATTTTCATTCTTCTTTACGTTTACTTGCTAGGTGCTCAATTTGATATATTATATCCTTTGTTACTATCTATAGTACTATATGTGTTTTTAATATTGAGTGAATGGTTTAAATACTATAAATTTAATAGAAGCCTTAATGAAGGCATAGAAAATAGATACTTTAATTTAAATCCAAAGACAAATGAACAGCTAGAAACATCTAGAGCTATATTTAAAATTCATGAAAACTATACAAATAAGATAAGTATATTCCATGCAAAAAATACAGATAATAAATATTTTTTATCTCAATGGATTCATAATATAAAAACTCCAACTTCAATAATTGATCTTATTATTCAAAAGGCTACTAAAGAAACAAGCTTTAGTAACGATGATTGCGAAATAAATCAACTGAATATATTAAAATTATTCTTTGATATAAGAGAAGAAAATAATAAAGTTAAGAATGGTTTAGATCAAGTTTTAAACATTAGTAGATTAAATGATTTTTCAAAAGATTATGAACCTCAAACAGTGGATCTAGTGCCATTATTAAAGGAGGTCATCAATAATAAAAAAAGTCAGTTTATTTATAATAATGTATTTCCTAAAATAAAATTTAAATATGAAAAAATATTAATTATTACAGATAAAAAGTGGACTAAATTTATGCTTGAACAAATTATAGTAAATGCTATTAAATATTCTGGAGATAGCAAAGAAAAGAAATATGTACATTTTAATATATATATAGATGGTAAAGAAACAAAGTTAACAATTAAGGATGAAGGTATTGGAATTCCCAGCTATGATATAAAAAGAGTTTTCGAACCATTTTTTACAGGAGAAAATGGAAGAGCAGCACATGATTCTACAGGCATAGGATTATATATATGCAAGTTAATATCGAAAAAATTAAATCATAGTATATCTATAGAATCTGAGATTAATAAAGGAACTACTGTTTCAATTATTTACCCATCAAAAATTTAGAGACAATGGAGTGATATAATGGAGGTTTTGTGTGCTGAAGATATTGTTAAGGTGTATGGAGGCACTTTAGGAATTAACTCTGCTAATGTATTAAATGGCATAAATTTGAGTATTGAAAATGGAGAATTCACTGCTATTATGGGACAATCAGGCAGTGGTAAAACAACTCTGCTTAACATCTTATCAGGCCTTGACACCCCTAATAGTGGAACAGTGGAAATAATGAATAAATATATAACTTCCTTAAGCAAAAAAGAAAAATCTATTTTTAGACGTGAAAATTTAGGAATTATATTTCAAAGCTTTAATCTTCTTGATAATATTACCCTTGCTGAAAATGCTGCTCTTCCTTTGATATTTAAGGGAATAGATGCTAAAAAAATTGATGAAAAGATAAAAGAATATTTTACGTTTTTCAATATATATGATATTAGAAATAAATATCCCTATAATGTATCTGTCGGTGAGCAGCAAAGAGCAGCCGCATGTAGGGCGCTAATAAATGATCCCTATATTATTTTAGCTGATGAACCAACGGGAAGTCTTGACCCAAATACTTCAAAAAAATTTATGCAGTATTTGCAAAGTATAAATGAACAAAGAAAAGCAACAATTCTCATGGTTACACATGACATATATGCTGCAAGCTGCTGCAGTCGAGTGGTTTTCATAAAATCCGGAAAAATATTTGCAGATATATATAGCAAAGGAGATCAAAGTGCTTTTTTTAATAGAATATTGGATACTCTAGCAGTGATTAGTGGTGAATGATATGAATTTTGGGAAGATGCTTAAACAAAGTATAAAATTAAATTTAGATCAATATTTTGCATATATATTTTGTCTAATACTTTCAACTATATTCTTTTTTCTTGAATCAACACTATATAATTCATATGTAACAGCAATTGGGCAAAAAAATATTTTTATAGTACCATCAATTGCTGTCTTTAATACAGCATTATGGAGTATTTTTACGTATATTTCCTTTATGAAATACAGACAAAAGGAATTTATAACATTTTTGACTTTGGGCATGACATGTAATGAACTTAAGATACTACTTTTCATAGAAAACATTTTGATTTTTCTTATATATGTGCCTATAGGATTAACTTTAGGTATTATATTTTCAAAAATCATTGTACTTTCCATATTTAAGTTATCAGGAATTTCTGCTTTTACTTTTCAGTTTAAATCAATTGTCTGCATAATTACTATTGGACATTATATTTCACTTACCATTATATTCATTTTATGGACATTTAAATTTATTAATAGTCTATCAGTACTAAACATAACAAATTATGGAAATTTGCATATAGTATATTCTAAAAAGGAAAGGCTATTAAAAATATTAATATTCATTTTTATACTGTGTTATATTCATTTCAATGAAAGAATGGTCATAAACTTCCAATCTAGATACTATATTGACTATTCTTTAATATGTATAGTAGTAATTTATATATTATTTTTAATTTTAATAAAAATCTTTATGATTTTTATTAAAAAAAGTAAAAACTTTTATTATAAAAAAATTTTATTAATAAATGAATTAGAAGGTTCTTTAAAAAATAATAAAGTTATAATTTTCTTTATTGCATTCCTAAACCTAACCTTTATTATTAGTCATAGAATTTATGATTTGCCTAATGTAAAAACATTTTTTAATACTTACAGCATTTTTCGAGGGTCTTATTTTAATTTGATATATATATTTATTGTATTATTAAGTTTTATTGCTTCTGCTAATATACTATATTTTAAAATCAAAATAGATCTCTATAATTGGCAATTTAAAAAGGCCAAATTATATCATATTGGATTAATTGATGAAGAAATAAATACTATATTAATATACAAGCTTAGATTAATATTTTTTTCACATGTATTTTTAACAACACTGACAAGTATTATATATATTTATGTTTTGAATATTAATAAAGAATTCATGATAAATACAATTAAAATATTGATATGTTATTTTATTATTCAATTATTGGGATACATTATTACTAAACAAAAAATAATTAAAGATACTGTAAGAGGAGAACGTAGATAGATTTGTGTAAATTCAAATCTATCTACGTTCTTTTTTTGTTGAACTTTAGCACTATGTGGCTTTGAGTTAAACTCAGCTACATTAAATAAAACCTTAATTCGGTACTATTTTTATTGGAGTTTCTCTAATTGAAAAATGTTTATTAACTTTTAAAAGAAAACTTATATATTGTATCTCCATTACTATTACTAACAAAATAGAAAAGACTGTTTCTATCACCGTCCCACTTCAAACGAGTTCCATATTTAGAACTGCTATAAACTGTTGTATCTGACCCTATTTTATCTTTATTAAAAAAAGCTGCATGCAACTCTGAAATACCGTTGCTAGTAGATATGTTATATGCAATCTTTTTATTATCTTTGCTCATTTCTATACCTAATATTTTTCCTTGCTTTAAATTTTTGTGAGTTTTATTCTTTACATTATATATGAAAATTCCACTACTTCCTTCAATATTTCCACAAAATATAAAATTACCATCATCTAAAAGTTGAAAATCATAAACATTCCCTTTTATTAGCTTCTTTGATACCCCTTTATTTTTTAAGTTTACTTGAAGTATTGTTGAATATATTTCACCATTACTTTTAGTTGTTTGATATATATAATATACCATATTTCCATCTTTAGATGATATTAGCTCATACCTCCCATTATATTTATTACTTTGAGTATCTTTATTTCTTAGACTATAAATTTCATCTATGCTAATCAAATTATTTACTTCACCAGTATTTAAATCTTTCATAAATAAGTAATGATCACTAATACCAATATATTTGTTATTATTTATAATTAAGTTGGCATGTGATGCGTTATCCATAATTTCTATATTACTCTTTGTCTCAACGTTGTATAAGCCTGTTTTTCCAACATTTTTCTTTATATCTATATAAGAGTATATAACTTTCTTTCCATCTCCCGATACAACTATGTTATTTAAATAGCCAGTGTTAATTTTATAAATTTCAATAAGATTATTATTATCTATATCTAAAGCATATATTTTTTCATTGGTTCCGAATATAACAGAATCATTCCCCAATATACTATAACTCAAAGCAAAATAAGGTATATCATTCTTTCGCACATTTTCTATACATATATTCTTTATTTTATCATTAGATTGATTACTAGTAAAAAGTCTGCTTTCTAATATAACAGTTTTGGTCTTTTTACTATTTAAGGTATATATGCAACTTAAAAAATAAAATAATAATATAAAAAGACCTAAAACTAAAGTCAAAATGACATAATTTTTATATTTTTTAAATTTATATATATTATTCATAACGATCACCTTTAAATTTAATAATAATTTCTGTGCCTTCATTAACTTTACTCTTTATATATATATATCCATCATGTTTTTCAACTATATCTTTTACAATAGAAAGACCTAATCCTGCACTTCCCTTTTCTCTTGATTGTTTCTTTGAAATCCTATAGAAGGGTTCAAACAAATTATTTATATGCTCTTCTGCTATTCCAATTCCCTTATCCTTAACCTTTAAGAAAATATATTTTTCTTCACGGTATGCTTCTACATCTACAGTAGAATTAACATTTCCGTACTTTATGGAATTATCAATTAAGTTAATTAGTACTTCTCTCATCTTGTAAATATCACCATTTATGTTTGTATTTTCTTGAACTCTAGGACATACCTGTATATTATACTTTCTTGATTTTATATTCATTTCTTCACAAGTACTTTTCACTAGCTTTGATAAATTTATTTTTCTGAAGTTATAACATGTATCCTTTGAATAGGCCATAGAAAGTTCCAATATTTCTACCACCATATTATTTAACCTCTTGCTTTCACTTATAATATAAGAAGTTCCCTTATCAAAAAATTCTTTATCAGTAAAACCATTTTCTTTTATTATTTGAGCATAACCAAGTATAGTAGTTAAAGGAGTTTTTAATTCATGGGTTACGTTATCGAAGAAAGTTTTATTCTGTTTCTGAGCTTCTTTTAAGTTATCCCTATCTCTCCTAATAATCGATATCTGTTCTTTAATTCTATCTACCATTATTTTAAATCTATTTGAAAGTTCACCTATCTCATCTTTAGAGTTTATGTTTATATTTAAGTCAAAATCCCCTCTTGACACCTGCTCTGAACTTTTAATAAGTTCCATTATTGGCTTTGCTATTTTCCTTGAAATAATAATGGACACAATAAATACAATAATAAATATCAGACCTGCAAAAATGTTAATAATATACTTAAATCTATTGTTATAAATATAGATCTCCGAATAGTTTTTAAAATACCTTATAATACCAATAGAATTATTGTTTAATTCTACAGGATAAGACAGACTCACTATTACTTTATCTTCATTGTAATTAATCGTATAGGCTATCTGTCTATTAACTGCTTTTGAAAGGTCATTACTTTTTATATCATCTGTATTTAAAAAGTTGGAGTTTTTTTGCCCAGCAGCATTATAAACCTCAACATTATTTCCTATTTTAGAACTCAACTCTCTTGATATAGCATCTGAATCAGCTAAAAAATTAGCTTCATTAAATTCTTTATTGTTAATTAAAAAATATTGTTTTAAATATATGTCCAGACTTTTCTTCACTTCTATCATATCATTTTGTATTATATGATTGATGTTCTGTTCAGTTATTTTATAAGAAACAAAAATCAGGGATGTTAGTCCTACAAATATTATTATAGAAAACCAGCCTAGTATTTTATTTTGTATTGAATATCTCATATTTTCACCTTTTTATATAAACTTATAACCAATTCCAAAAATAGTTTCAATAATAGACATACTTTTATTTTCATCTAGCTTCTTTCTCAATCTCTGAACATGTATGTCTATTGTTCTAGTACCTCCAACAAATTCAAATCCCCATACTTTATCTAAAAGCTCTGATCTTGAAAAAACTCTTCCTCTATTTTCTGTAAGAAATAACAGCAAATCATATTCTTTATTGGTAAGCTCAACTCTAGAATTATTTTTTAAAACTTCTCTTTTTTCTTTATATATATAAATATCATTGCAAACTTTTATACCTTCAAACTCTCTACTTTCAACTGACTCAGCCATTAACCCTATTCTTCTAAAAATAGCTTTTATTCTAACCACAACTTCTCTAATATCAAAAGGCTTTGTGATATAATCATCTGCCCCTAATTCTATTCCAAGTATTTTATCAATAGTATCAGATTTAGCAGTTATCATAACAATAGGTATAATATATTCCTTTGAGACTATTTTACATATGTCAAAACCGCTTATACCTGGCAACATTAAATCCAGTATTAATAATTGAGGTTCAAACTCCTGTATTAATTTCAAACCTAATTCTCCATTAGGAGCAGTTTTTATAATAAATCCTTCTTTTTTAAGAGAATAAGATAGTAGATCTGATATACTTTCTTCATCTTCAATAATAAGAATTTTCTTTTGTTCCATTATTCCACCTCCATTTCTATAATAACTTATTTTTTGTAATTTAATAATAGTAATTTATATATTTTACAACTTATATACAATTATCATAACGTATGAAACAATTAGATTTTATAATAAATTTATAAGGTTATTAACCTGGCAAATAGAGGAGGTGTTTACAGCGAGATTTATGTCTAATATACCTTATAATTTAAAGCTAAATTACTAAAAGGAGATTGATTTTATGAAAAAAATATTAATAACAACTGCCATAGCAGCCACTCTATTAACTACTTCAATGGGAGTTTATGCAGCTTCAAATACTAACAAGAATGCAGATGCAAAACCTCAAATAGTATATAAAGCTAACGTGCCTGCTATATCTAGTGACCTATCAAATAGTAAAGGATTTATTGAATGTACAAAAATCACTAGAGCAGATACTATTAGTAAGGATACAACTTCTGTAAGTATGAGTTCGAATAATCCTATAAACTTTGATTCAAGAACACATCACATCAACAAAGCAAATGAAGAACTAGGTAATTATGTAAGCGAATATACAAAAGATAGTGGAAAAAGTTTAGTTTTGCTTGAAAGGGACGCTAACGGTAAACCAATAGGCAGTGAAATTCAAACTGTTAACGAAAAAGCAGCAAAATATAATAATTCCTTATTTTCTAAAGAAACTTCCTTCTCAGCTATGAAAGCCAATTATGCTTCTAATAAATTTACTGCAGATGGAACCATTAAAACTCAGGATGGAAAAACACTAAAAAAAGTTTCCCGAACCCTTAAAGGCTTTATTAAAGGTTCTGCAGAGACGAATCTAAAAGAAACTGCTTACATTGATGAAGTTACAGGACTTCCAACAAAAATAGAATTATATCAAGAAATTGATGGTAAGATGAATCTAGTAAATACACAAGTATATGAATTCAAGTATGTACCTGCAGATGCTGCTGAAGATATATTTGATACTAATGGAGTAAAGCAACTTCCTCAATTTAACTATGAGCGCAATGGAGTAGGTTAATAATCTTTACCAGTTTAATGGTTCAACTACAAAATGATAAAAATTTATAAGTAGCGTAAATAGATTTGTGTAAATTCAAATCTGTTTACGCTTTTTTGGTTCTTTCCAGTTGACCTGGTCAAGTATTACTTGAGGTTTTAAAAATTTAGTCAAGTATTCTTTGCAAATAGAGAATATAATTTGTATATCACCATGTTCTATATTATTTTTGGTGTTAGTATAATATTGTAGACACAGAAAGCCGAACACTTTAAAATATATGTAATATTATAACATATGTTTATTAAAAGCAAAGCCGTATCAGATTTCTCCAATACGGTTTTTTGATTCAATGATTATGTGTAGTTACTAAATTATGCTTGAACTTCTGCTTCAGTGGATTCCTCCACTGTTTCATCTATTACTTTAGTTATAGTTGCATATACTTCATTTTCTTTATCATGTATTTTTATTTGCTTGTCCAAATTGAAATCCTTTAAAGTAATTGTATCTCCCAAATTTTTTTCTGATACATCTACATGTAGAACTTCAGGCACTAAGTCTATCTTTGCTAAAACATCAACTTCTGATTTATGCATCTGGAGTTGTAGTTGTCTTTTTCCTAGAGCTGCTTCCCCTTTAATTGTAATAGGAATTTGTAATTTCACTTCATGATTTTTAGATACAAGTTGTACATCTAAATGTATAATATTATTTGAAACTGGATGTCTCTGAATTTCTTTTATAAATCCAAATTTCTTATTATCTCCACATTTAATCCATAGTTTTACGCTTGAACCATGTCTGGCAAGAATTTTCTTTAGAGCTACTTCTTCAAATTTTACTGAATCTGCTTCAGCAACACTATCACCATAAATTACACCTGGTATAAAACCCTCTTCTCTAAATTTTTTAGTTTTCTCTGTTCTTTTAGCTGCATTTAAAATAATTTGTTCCAAAATAAATCACTCCTATTGGCCTTTATTAAAAGCCTTTATTAATTTATGCAATCGCTAGCATCCGTAAGAGTTTTTTAAGCAAATTTATTAATAACAAATAGTTATTAATTTAAATTTACTTTAAGCTCCTCTTCTATTACTAGAAGAGTAAGTGGTTCGCACCAAATTAAAACTGTGTTCTCTACTTATGCGGTAACGTTAGTGATTTAAACATTCAATTCTATTATAGCACTGTTGTCCAGTATATATATTAAAGTCTGTACCTCATATTTTCCTAATTGTATAAAAATACAACTTATTTTATATGTTTATACATCTTTCGAAGCATTCACGCTGTGTGCCTTCACAGTAGTTTCAGTATCTACCCCATCACCAACACTATTTTCCCTAATAGTGTTATCAGCTGTGGCTTCTGCAGTACCATCTTTCTTAAGATTATCCATTTGTTTTTTATATTCCTTCATACCCCTTTCAATTAACTTTGTACTTTTTGATGATTCTTTAATCTCAGACATAGTATACCTTAATGCCCTTTGTGCTGTATTCATATCGCCTTTCGCTTTGGCCTTTTTATATACTGAATATGCAACTTTCCCAATTTTTTCATGAGATGAAGCTGAAGTAATACCCATTATAACCTCTTTATTTATTGCCTCGGGATTTTCACTATTTTCTTCTGCTATTTTTTGCTGTTCAGTATCCTTATCTTTTGCTTTTTTAACTTCTGGTTTTTCATTTAATTTCATAGCTTTTTCTTCTATTAATTGTTTTTCAAGTTCCTCAAGCTTTTTTTGTAGTTCTTTAATTGATTTATCCTTACTTTCTTTAGAGGAGTTACTTTCTTCAATATTTTTAATTTGCTCCTGTAACTGCAGCTTTTGTTTTTCTAGAGGACTCATAGCATTATTAGAAATGTTATTTTTCCCTTGACCTGTATATCCCATAGGATTAAAAGTTGCATTTGATACCACACCTATTCTCATATACATACCTCCTTTTTTGCTAATAAATACAAATATGTACTTATTAACATTTTCGGAAAATATAAAACAAAGCTAATGTTATTGTTGTGAATAAGCTTTTATTTGTAGTGAATAATTTCCTATAAAACTTGAAGCATAATATTTAGTACAAACACATTTTCACTATTTTCAATATAAGTAGTTCCAAAATATTTATCAGCAATACTTTCAATATTTAAAAGTCCCAATCCATGATTTACATCATCACCTTTATCTGTACCTATATGATTTTTATTTATATAGCCTTGCATGCTATTCTTTATTTCAAATACTATAAATGACTTATTCAAGGTGCTTGTTATATGTATATATTTTTTTATGCTCTCATCTGTAATTTTTTCACAAGCCTCTATTGCATTATCTAATGAATTACCAAGTATTATACATAAGTCAAAAGAGTCAACTTTTGTGCTACCTGGTATTTTTAAATTACATTTAAAATCTATATTTTTATCTATACTGATATTATATTTTTCACTTATAACAGCATCAGCAAATTGATTTCCTGTATTTACTTTTAAATTAAGGCTTTCTACTGACTCGGTTATTTTTTTTAAATACTCCTCTGTGCTTTTTATATCACCATCTGCAATTAAATTTTTAATACAAATCAGATGATTATTTATATCATGCTTAAATGCTCTAGTATTTTTAAATTGTATCTGCAAATTTTTATAATGTCGAGTTTGTATATTAAATTGCTGCGTTAATAATAATTGCTTCTGCCGCAGGGCATTTTCTTTTATAAGCCTGTCTAAGGTTATTACTGTAAGCACTGCACAAATTAAAGCCACAGATACAAATCCCATCATTTTTATATTATTAAATAATAAATTATTTACATTATTACTTTTGTAATAAACCTTAAAATATTCACATAGTAAAGCTACTATAAACACATTCGGAACAATAAAGAATAACATATATTTAAAATTTTTAAAGCTATTATCAATACAGTAGTTCTTTAATATAAAATTAAGTAATAAAATATAAAGTAATTGTGAAATGATTAAGAATATCTGATTTGCTATTCCCCTTATCAGTTCTGTTTGATAATGGGAATTTGATATAACAATATAATTTGACATATAAATTAAAGGTACTGTTATATACTGAAATAGTTCATCAAAACAAATATATATTATGGTAACTATAATCTTTTTGAAGCATGTCCCCTTGCAAAATATTAAAGAAAAAACAAAAATATATATAGCTGTAGGTATCCACTGATAAATGCTTTCCATATTAAATTTCTCTACAATTAAGAAAGGAATATTAACTGTTATAACCATTGCTATAAGCACATACTGGGACTTGGCTTTAAATCCTAAAAATCTTTTAAGTACTATGTATAATATTGAAAAGCGTAGTATACATGAAACAAAAAACAGCATTTTTTCAATCACAATAAAAGTAACCACTTTCTATACTCCACCTCGCTTTATATACTTTAAAAAGGCCTTAGAAAACTCATCATATTTACTTTTTGATAGCATTATTCTTGTATTATTGTCAAGCACTATTTCTGTTTTATCAAATTTCATTACATATCTTAGATTTACTATATAACTCCTATGACATCTGAAAAAGCTGTCTCTAGGAACCCTTGCCTCTATATTTGTGATCTTGTCATAATATTGGATTACCTCCATTTGAGTATGTATATTTATAATTCTATTCTGCACCTCAAAGAAGTGTATATTATCTAATAGTACTTTTATTACACTTTTTCCTTTGTTAATTACAATGTACTGTTCATCATTTTCTTTAGACTTAGGCACCTTTAGAATTCTATCCATAATTTCTAATATCTTTTCTTCAGCTGCAGGTTTTATAAGATAATGAAATGCAGATACATCAAAGGCTTCAAAAACATATTCTTCAAAAGCTGTTATAAAAATAATCTTTGTAGCATTATTATTTTTCCTCATACTTTTAGCTATATCTATACCAGAAAGCTTGCCCATTTTTATATCTAAAAACACAATATCAAAATAGCTATCAGAAAAAATCAGGTTCTCCCCACTACTAAATTCTTCAATGTCATAGTAGTAATCACAATAATTGTTTTCTAAAACACTTTTAATCTTCTTTATAACATCTAGTCTCTGAAGCACTTCATCATCACAAACTGCAATTTTAAGCATACGAAACTTCCTTTCTATTTTTTCCTATATTTATCCGATGGCTACCATCCGTAACACCCCCATCCTCTTCAAGGTGGGGGATGACGGCTGCTACGCCCCTGGATAAGTTCTTCTAA
>CAZKOJ010000003.1:0-76074 GCA_964554365.1 uncultured Clostridium sp.
TGCAGCTTGTATATAAAAAGAATAAGGTCTCCTGTATATCACCAGCAATTATTTATGAAAATAATATATATAAGATGTGGTATGTTACTTATGATCCTCAATTAAAAGTAGTGTATACTGAAAGTACTGATGCATTAAATTGGTCTGCTATTAAAACTGTAAATTTAAATTTTTATACAGATTTTCATCCATGGCATATAGATATTACAAGAACTGATAAAGGTTATGAAATGCTTGTAAGTAATTATTTTAAACGTTTTGGTAACAATATATTGTCTTATTCTCTATCAAGTAATGGCATAGACTTTTCTATTCCTAAAACTATACTAAAACCTTCATCTGAAAAATCTGCATGGGATAATAAAATGATATATAAATCATCTTTAGTTAAAGTAGATAGTAAATATAAAATTTATTATTCTGCAATGAGTGAAAAAAGCAAATGGCATATTGGTTTATCAGAAATAGATTCATCTTTTTTAACTGACTAAAATGTGAACTTGCATTTGGTATAACTTTTCTGTTCCACATCGTATACACTGTCTACTTGACAGGGGGCAGTTCATTCTATAGCGTACATTTTATATTCAGATGGAGACTATTTGACGCTTAAATGTATTAATAAATTGGTATTATTTTGAATATTATATTAATGGTTATCAATTTTGCTTAGAAGGTGTTTTCATGGAAGCAAAGATATTTATGTCATTATGGCAGTTAAGTAAGGCCCTTTTAGGTACTTTTTTACTTGGAATCGTACTTGGCATCATAATAGGAAGCTTACTATTTTTAAAATTTAAAAGGTATTTTAGATAGAATAATAGTAAATGAGGGTAAGCCTCCTAAGATAGAGTATAAATTGGAGTACAAAATTTTAATCAATATAAATACAAATTATATGAATAATTAGAAGTTTACAAACACAATTGTATTACTCATTGTGTTTGCTCCATCTGTTCAATATTACCATATATCATAAAATCTTGAAATATTCCTACTTAATCTTGATATCGAAGAAGTAAAACCGTATTTTTATAGTTATATAAGTGAGTTTCTAACATGGATTTCTACCAATACTTTTATCATCTGCACGGTTTCAGGTATATTTATTGCACGTGGACATTTTTTTACACATGACATATCTGTGCATTTTTTACATTGTGCAGCACTTTCATTTATACTAAGATCAAGTTTTCTAAGCGCCCAGTAGTCCTTACCGAGGAAATAATAATTGTACTGCCTGAAAATTATATGTATTTCAGTACCATATATACATCTGCACCTTTGACATCTGTCGCATGGAATTGGCAAAAAACTCTTTTCAAGCAGTGACATTACTTGTGAAAAGGTGGGGCGATTATAATTTTTAGGTTCTTTTAGCATTGCCTGGTTTACTTGTTCATTGGTTCCCATACCTATTAATGCACTTGATATAGGATATGAAAGTACACCGGATAAAAGTGTTTGAATCGGGAAGAAGGATGGCAGTATCCCTGCTGCATATACCTTATTGAGAATGAATCCTTTTTGTCTAAACAACGGTTCTGACTCTATTCGGTCAAGCATACCTCTTTCAAGAATATTTCCACTACCCTGAAGTACATCCACTCTCTTGTCTTTTACACCTCTTAATAGTATGTCATAGTAGTGTGAGGCAATTCCTGTGAATTTTATTCTACCTTCTGCTTTCAGTTCATTTAATGCATCCACAGCACCGGAACTCCCAAAGGTAACCTCCTCATTCCCTTCATCAACCTGATGTACAAAATAAATATCCGCATAAGTATCAAGATTTTCACAGGACTTATGTACCGCATTATACATCTCATCTCCATTAAAGAATCTTGACTTATCTGATATAATAATCTTTTCTCTGCCTATTAGAGCCGCAAATCTGCCCAGTTTTATCTCTGCATCTCCATATTCAGGAACAATTGCTGTATCAAAAAGATTACAGCCAAGCTTGAATGCATGCTTCATTATACTTATTGCAGTTTCTTCATCCGGGCTGTAGTAATGGGGCAATACAGGAACATTTCCGCTAAGTATAGGGATTGTTCCAAAGGCTATTTCAGATACCACAAGTCCAGTACTGCCTAAATTTCTGTATCTCATAGGCTGCCAAAACTGAAGGAATCAGCTTTCACCGAAACACCTTCTAGGAGGTGTTTTGTATCAAGTTTTGAGCACCATGCAAATGCTCTTGCATCTATCATTTCAAGCCCTTCTGGAAAATTTATTTCTGTTAGTTCGTAACAAAATGCAAAAGCCTCTCTTCCTACTATTTTAAGAGTGGATGGCAGCGAAACTTTTTGTAAGCTTTTGCATCTGTAAAATGTCTTTTCTGGAATTTCAGTTATGCCTTCTGGTATGGCAATACTTTTTAGTGATGAGCAATATTCAAATGCTCTCATTCCTATAAATTCAAGCTTATCTGAAAGCTCTACATTTTCTAATGAAGAACACCCTGAAAATGCAAATTTTTCTATCCTTTTTACATTACATGCATTTTTCACCGAAACAAGCCATTTGCAATGTTCAAAGGCACTCTTGCCAATTATAGCAGTATCCTTTGTCAATGTTATATTTGTAAGTAAATTACCATCTTTAAACACATTATCGTAAATCTCAGTTATTCCATCTGGCAAAATCAAATTGCTAATATTTCCTGTACACTCAACAAGAACATCACCTTCATCTGTTTTAAAACAGTTTAAGCAATCCATAAAAATCTGTTTTACACTTGGAGGTAGAATTTCATCATTCCTATTTGAAATTCCTGTTAGTCTATACTCTTTGCCGTCAGCAGTGGTTATCTTTTTTAAATTAATACAATTTCTGAATGCATATTCTTCTGAAACTGTTTTGGAGGAAGAAAAGATAATTCCTGTAAGTGCATAGCAGTTTGCAAAAGCCCAGCCTGAAACTATTTTAACATAATCAGGGATTACTACATCCCCCTGACACAAAGAGGCATCAATTAGTATGTTATTTACAATTACCATAGGTGTAATAGTTCTTTGTTTTTCTAACCATGCTGTATTATGAAAAGCTCTTTCACCAATATAATCCACGCTTTCAGGTATATATGTTTCTTCAAGGTTCATAGCATCCTTAAAAACTTCACGTTCAATTGTTTTAATTCCTTCTGGAATATGTAATATGCAACCTTTATCATTGTATCCAAATAGTGAAAGATTTTCATCTATATTAAAACAGCTCATTGCACTATTGTATATGGACTTTACGCTGTCTGGAATATGTTTTTCAAAAATCACTGAATATTGTTCGGTAATATATTTCTTCTCACCAATACCTATTATTTTAAGGGCAGTACATCCTGCAAAGGCATAACTTCCATATCGCAACCCCTCATCTGACAAAATTACTTCTTCTAGACTGCCGCAGTCCTCAAAAGCATGGGCAGCAACATAAGTGTCTGCATCTAGTGAAATGCTTTTAAGTGAATTACAGCCACAAAAAGCACTGATCCCTATGGATTTAATATTAGAAAAATCAAAATCCCGAAGTAGAGCACATTCGCTAAAACAACTGTCACCTATATATTGCAGTTCTTTGTATTTACAGACTTCAAGAGTAGTACATCCACAAAATGCCTCTTTTCCCAAAGATAGTGTTCCTTCAAGCATGACATTTTTTAAGCTTACACAATATGAGAATGCTCCTTCTCCTATATCTTGTGCATTACCCGACACTTTGGTAAGGGACACACACTTTTCAAATGCTTTTCTGCTAATATCTTTTATCAATGATGGAAAATTAATCTCTTTTATATTTTTACATCCACTAAATGCACCATCGCCTATAGCTACAAGACTTTTAGGAAATCTTATGCTAGTTATACTGTCATTTCCTGCAAAAGCATAAGGCGAAATACTTACTACACCTTCTGGAATAATAACATCCTGCGTACAATACTTACCGTCAACAACGGTACCTGATATTATGACAAGTGGTGAACTATTTCTTAAGTTATCCAAAAATGCAGTTTTTCTAAAAGCATCTGCTTGTATGTCTGTGCAGTTTATCTCCATATCCTCAAGTTTTTTACAACCACTAAATGCGTTTTTACCTATATGTATGGCCTCTGAGGTCGGAACCTGAGATATAACACTGCACCCATAAAATGCATTGTCGGATATATGTGTAATTTCACCCTGGGATCTAACATTTTCTAGGGATGTGCAATATGAAAAAACCCCTTCTTCTAGTATAGCTACGCCACTAGGAAGTGTTATGCTTTTAAGTGAAGTACATCCACAAAAACCTCTTGAACCAATTCGTATAAGTGATTTAGGAAATGTTACTGAGGTAATCTTAGCATTACCATAAAATGCACCGCCTGCAATGGCAGTTATTCCATCAGGAATTACAATATTTCCTGAAAGTTCACTTCCATCTATGAATATATTACTAGCTTCCATATTTTGCACCATCTCTTTTATATAAATACTGTCTTCAAAGGCATTTCTGCCAATATATTCAATGGTGGAAGGAAAATTAACGTACTTAAGAGAAGGACATCTAAATGCGAATTTGTCACCTATATACTTAACTCCTTCACCAAAAGTCAGCTTCCTTAGTTTATTACACTGTGAAAAAATATCTGTTCCACACTCTTTCAAATCACAGTTTATTGTTGCCGACTTCATACCTGTTGCTGTAAATACATTATTACCAAGTTTACATAAAGATTTTATCAATGTTATTTCCTTTAAAGAAAAGCATTTATAGAATGCCATGTCACCTATACTTATCAGTTTTTCTGGCAGATGAACATTTTTCAGTGAACTACATCCATAGAAAGCTAGGCTGCCTATTTCTTTCAAATTGCTTCCAAATAGCACCTCATTCAAATTTCTACACCTATTAAATGCTGATTTTTCTATTGTATTAAGTGATTCTGGCAAATCTACACATATAAGCTTTACACAATTTTCAAATGCTGATTTGCCAATATATTCCAATACTTCTTTAAGATTGATTGTCTGTAAAAGTAGACAATCAGCAAATGCTTCTTCACGAATTTCTCTTATGGAATCTGGTAAAATCACTCTACCAACTACTTCATTACGTGAAAATGCTTTTTCACCAATTACTGTTATACCATCTGGTACAACCACCCTTTCTTCGTTTCCTCTGTACTGCATCAATGTAGTTCCACTAATAAAAAAGTTATTTAGTATCTGTGAATGAATTGTGCGTACTATTCTAGGCATGCTCTCATAAGATGTATCTGGCAGACCTTTAAGTTCATATGTACTTCCATCAGATAATGTAACATATTTTAGTGTTGTACAGTTTTTGAAGGCATCGTGACTTATATTTACATTTACACTGGCAAATTCTATTCTTTCTAAATTAATACAATTTCTAAATGCCTTGCTTCCAATATCAGTTAACGTTTCAGGCAGCTTTACGGACATTATACCTTTTTTGTCAAAAAAACAACTCTTGGAAATAGCTGTTATTCCATTTGGTATCTCTACATCCTTAACATTTATAAGGAATTTTAGTAGCATATCATCATGAATCTCCATCATCCTATATATATCGATGGCAATTGCTTTAACTACAGGATGTACATTAGAATGTGAAGATATGACCTCAATCACACTTTCAATATTACAAATAGTTCCATCTGATAAGCTTATCTTAGAGATTTTGCTACAGCCTGTAAATACATCGCAAACACAGGATAAATCTAAATCACTGGAAATTTCTATTTCTCTTAAATTTACATCATTTGAAAACACCTGCTTGCCAAACTTTGTAACCCCTGGCATAGAAATTTGCTCAAGGCTGTCGCAGTATAAAAATGCACAGCTCTCAAGACTTTTAACTGCAGCAGGTAGTTCTACACTATGTAAAGAATGACAGCGATGGAAAGCATATTCGCCTATTTGGGTAAGTTTTGAAGGGAAGTTGATTTTTTTCAATTTTCTACATCCCTTAAACGCAGCATCCATAATCTCTGTTATAGTTTCAGGAAGAATAACCTGTTCAATAGAGGCACATCCCTTGAAGGCTCCTTTGCCTATTATCTTAACTTTGTCTGGAATCTTAACAAACGCATTTCTAAGTGTATATGCTTCTAAAATTCCATCCTGAATAATAAATCCATCTTCCATTATGACCTCTCACTCTCTTTATAAAAAATTTCTTTCAAAATATCACTAAGCTCTGTTATATTGCCGCATTTATATAATTCAGTTTTATATTGGTTGCTTCTTTTTTCTCCTCTCATTAAGAAAGAAGCAAACTTTTTGATATAAGAAATGGTAAAGATCTCGTCATAGTACTTTGCTGCTAAATTAATCTGTTCAGATATTATGGTGTATTTATCCTTTTTAATCTCAATGCGCGCAAGTTCACTGAATATAAAGGGATTTTCAAGAGCGTATCTTGCAATCATCACACCATCTGCTCCTGTAAGGTTCATCATTTTCTCAGCATCTTCCTTTGAAAAAATACCGCCATTTGCAATTACAGGTATTCTAACCACTGATTTTACCTGTTCTATTTGGTCATAAAAAGGAGTGCCCTGATACATCATATTCCCGCTTCTGCCATGTACAGTAATCATATCTACTCCTGAATCCTCACACATTTTTGCAAATTCTGCTGCAATCATTGCATCTTCTTTAATTCCTACACGTATTTTAACAGTAATTGCTTTACCACTTTTTTTACAACCTTTAATAATGGATGAGGCTCTTTTAAGATCCCCAAGCAGTGCACTGCCTTGCCCACTTTTAAAAACATTTGGTACTGGACAGCCCATATTGATATCTATTATATCAAATTCTTCAAAATAATCACTTCTTGCCATTTTCTCCATTATCCTTGGGTCAGAACCCACTAATTGGGCAGCCTTTATCTTTTCTTTTGATGTTGTAAAAAGCAGTTTCTGCGTTGCTTTATCTTTATATTTAAGTGCGTTACAGTTTACCATCTCTGTATAACAGAGTCCTGCCCCTAGTTCGCTGCACAAAATTCTAAAAGGATAACATGTATATCCGGCAAGTGGTGCCATAAGAACATTATATGGTATAATTATATTGCCAAGTCTTAATTCTTTTATCTCCAAATGGTACTATCTCCCTTACAAATATATTTGCTTATTTAATCTGCTTAAAATAATTAAGCTTTTACCTGTTTTTTTCTTATGTATCCCCTAAAATTATATATCTGATTTTTCTTTAGCCTTCTTTTTTGATTTCAACAAGGTTTTCGGCAATTTTCCATTATACACCTTCTAAAGGCTCCAATTTCCCATTATTAGCCTAATAAATAGCTTTTAAATATATATCTATGCTTTTTAAAAATAAGACTTATAAACTCTTATAATATTTCTAATATTTCTACTGTATATTTTTCACTTGGAGCATTAATTTCAACTATATCTCCAACCTTTTTGCTTATTAATTCCTTTCCTAAATCTGATTCTATACTTATAAGCATATTTTCTGGGTCTGAATCCATAGTAGTTACTAATGATACAATTGCTTCATCTTCATCCTCTATAAATTTAATTCTAAATTTACTATTAACCCACAGTATTGATTCATCTACATTTTTATCATCTATTACAGTTGCAGTTGAAATCATACTTAATAAATATTGAATTCTATTATCATTTGCTCTATAGTTTGCGCAAGCTTCTTTATACTCTGCATTTTCCGACCTATCGCCATGTGCAGCAGCTACTAATTTTTCCCTTGCTATTTCAGCTCTTTTTACGGTCATTCTATATTCTAATTCCTCTTTTAATTTATTGATATTTTCTTCTGTTAGTATATTTTTCATATGAAGATAAACCTCCCTGAGATATATTATGCTACTATTATATAATATATAGGAAAAAATAAAAATTGCTTTATTCAGTACCTTTTATTCTTATGGATTAAGGTCTCTATATAATATATTTGTTCTACCTTAATCAAATCTCACTTTCCTATTATTAGTCTAATAACTAATTTTTAATATGTCTCATGTTTATACCATTGTAATCTTGTCAAAAATTTTATCGAGGTGTTAATTATGCAATCAAGCAAAACTTGTCCATCAGTTGAACAATATTTAGCCTATCTTTCTATAATAAAAAATCGCTCTGAAAACATCATTTGGAGTATCGTACATACTTACTTATGTTTCTCAATTATATTGCAAACTTAAACATGGACCAATTAAACAATGATATTTTATCTGTAGTCGGTAAAGATACTAAAGAACGTAAAATTTTTCTAACACCTGCTGCTAAAAAAGCTATTAATGATTGGCTGCATATTAGAAATTCAATTAAAATCTTTAGTAATGCTTCATTTGTATCCAGAAATAATAACCGTATTACTACAAGGTCCATTCAAAATATTGTAAAAAAATATGTTATTTCTTCTCAACTTGACCCAAAATCTATATCAACACACAAGCTTCGTCATACAGCAGCTACTCTTATGTATAAACATGTTTAGTTTTCTACCAAATTATAATTTCTACAATACTTACAAACTTCCTGATGAGTTACTGATCTCCTCTATTTACTCATGTAATATTCTGTCATTCTTTAATTTCTTCATTTTGCTAATGATCTTATAAATCCCTATTCCTAATAGTATATAAATAAATATGAACAGTAAACCAGAAGCCACTATATTTACTTCAGCATTTTGTGTTACAATTGCTGTTAAAAAATTCAGCGTATAATGTGCACCAATAGCCACTTCCATCCCCAAAATAAGTAAAAATAAACTGAAAATTCTATTTAAATGTGCAATTTGTGAATCAATATTACTAAACAGTTCAAATTGTCCATCTGATGTTTTCTTTTTCAAATAAATCCACCTGAATACATTTCCAATATATTCAATACCTGTATCTTTTAAGAATGCTATATAATCTTTACTTTTTTTCATAGTAACAGCATCATCTAGCATTTCTAGTTTAGAAAGTTTACTATGTGAAAGCTATGACTATAAAGTAAAAATTGCCGTTGTTACTTCCGCCAGCGTCCATGACAGAAACCTTATGGAAATGATAATTACAGAGCCCGTCGGAATGTATACATCAACCTCAAAATCATTATTAGTAAATCTTTCATCATATAGTTCAAAATTTGGAGCAACTTCGATATTGTATGGACTTACTGAAGTAGGTGAGCAAAGTCTTGCTTGTCGCATCCTAAATTTGCAAGCCAAGTTTCAAAAAAATAATGCCATATTTGCCTAAGTCTACTTCCTAACTCAGGTTTATTACTTCCCTTTGCTGTGAAAATAGCATATTTTGATTTTGAAATTATTTTTCCTACTATATCATCTAGAATTATATAGAGATTATTAACTTTTTTACAAATAATATTTATATGAGAAATTTATTTCTTATATATTTAAAGATATAAATTTTTCTGATTATAACCTATAGCTATACAATTTTACAAGTTTAATAAACTTAATTGGCGATAATTTTCTCACTTACCTAATCCTCTGCACCTCCAGCTGCCACTTCAACCTAACCGTTCCCACCTCCCCATTTCTATTCTTCGCCACTATACACTTCATAATCCCCTTACTCTTACTATGCTTGTGATAATACTCATCTCTATACAAGAGCATAACCACATCTGCATCCTGCTCAATATTCCCGGACTCTCTTTAATCGTTAGTTTCTTATATTCTGCTTTAATAAAATTTAAAGTCAATTTTCTATTATAGAGCTTAATGCTTGAGGCTGCCAGTTCCGATACAGCCTTAGAAACCTTACACCACTGCTCATTGTATTTTCTTGCACTTGTTAATACTTATTTTTAGGCTGTGTGTTTATTGTTTCCCTATTGACTTAATGCCCCATAAGTCTATATGCTGAATAAAGGGATAAGTTTCGGAGAAAATATAACAAATGATCTTTTGAATTATATGGAAAAAAACCAAAAAACATTATTGAATTTACAAAAAATGGAATGATGAAAGGAATAAAGTAAATGTTTTTAAAAGTAGAAAATTTAAAGAAAAGCTATAAGACAGCCGAGGTAACTACGACAGTTCTAAAAGGTGTAGGAATGAATTTAGGCAAAGGTGAGATTGGAGTGATACTTGGCCCTTCAGGTTCCGGGAAGTCAACCCTTCTTAATATTATAGGTGGAATTGACAGATGCGACTCCGGTATTGTTTCAGTAGATAATATTGAAATTACTAAATTAAATGATTCTAAGCTCACAGACTACAGAAGAGAAAATTTAGGCTTCATATTTCAGTTTTACAACTTAATATCTAATCTTACTGTAGGAGAAAATATAGAGGTTGTTTCAAACATAAGCAGATCCCCGCTAAATACTGATGAAGTTTTAAAAGCCGTAGATATGCTTGATAAAAAGCATAGATTTCCCAAAGAATTAAGCGGTGGTGAGCAGCAGAGAGTTTCCATTGCAAGAGCAATAGTTAAAAATCCAAAGCTTTTATTATGTGATGAGCCAACCGGTGCACTTGATTTTTCAACCTCCAGGGAGATATTGAAGCTTCTTGAGAAAATCAACAAGAATTTTGGCTCAACCATACTTATGATAACACATAACACTGCAATCAGTGATATGGCTAATAAAGTTTATAAGGTAAGAAGTGGAGAAATTGTAGAGAGCATTGCTAATAAGACAACTATGCCTGCAGAAAGGATTAAATGGTAATGATTATAAATAAAAAAATTAAGAGAACCATGCTTGAAAGCAAATCTCAATACCTTGGTTCCTTATTGCTTATTATTTTTAGCTGCCTTCTTTTTACAATGTTTAACTTAGTTTCTGTAAATCTGACAGGACTATTATCTTCCTTTGAAAGAGACTATAAGCAGGAAGATGCAAACTTTATGTCCGACAACAAATTAAATAATATTGAAGCTTTAGAATCAAAGTTCAATATGATCATAGAGGAAACAAAGTCAGTTGATTATTCGATATCAAAGGATAAAACACTGAGAATATTCAGAGAAAACACTAAGGTTGATATACCTGCAATAATTGAAGGCAAAGCTCTAAGTAGCGGCGATATTCTTATTGATCCTTCCTATGCAAAAGCTGATAAATTAAAGATTGGTGACAGAATAAAAATATATAATCAGAATTTTACTATTTCCGGCTTTATGTCTTTGGCAAATTATATATATCCATTAAAATCAGAATCAGATATCATGAATAATCCAAACAATTTCGGTATTGCAGTAATAGGAAAAAATGATTTTAACAGACTAAATAGAGGCAATAGTCTTTATGCTATAAGATTTAATGGTGATAGAAGCAATTTAGATGTCAGAATATCTCAATTTAAAGATTACTTAAGAAATGAAAATGTTATTATCCTCAGCTGGATGAACGTAACGGATAACCCAAGAGTAACCTATATGACTGCAAAGCTTGCCGGAATTGATAAGATGAGCTCATCCATGCCTATAAGCATACTGATTCTTACCTGCATACTAACAGGTATAGTAATGTGGAGAATGCTAAAGAGAGAAGCTGTTATTATAGGAACTCTTTATGCACTGGGTTATAAAAAAAGAGAGATTATGAAACATTATCTTTTATATCCTTTAGCCATCTCATTATTAGGTGGTGTACTTGGAACTATACTTGGAACCATAACCTTAAGGCCTATGATTACGTATTATGTGTCATACTTTAATATACCTGTAAGTTCTTTAAGCTTTAATATAAATTATGTTATAATAAGCATTCTGCTTCCGGTAGTATTTTTGATTATCTGCAGCTATTTTGTTGTAAATAAATCACTTAAAAATTCACCTGTTGAACTTATGAGAGGCGGAAAGGAAAAGAATAAGGTTGGCTTTATAGAAAGAACAGTAAAGCTTGATAAGCTAAGTTTTAATACTAAGTTTAAATTAAGAGAGCTGCTTAGAAGCATACCCAGAAGTGCATTTCTTCTACTTGGTATTATTATGGCAACTATGCTGCTTTTAATGGGCTTTGCGGCAAAGAGTTCTATGGATTACTTAATCAAAGATTCTTTTAGTGAAGCATTTAAATATAATTATCAATATGTATTTAACTCTGTTCAAAATGGTAAACCGGAAAAAGGTGAAGCTTTCTCTGAAATACCATTTGCATTAAAATCAGATAACAAGCTAACTTTTACGGTGTATGGTGTAAGCCCTGATTCTCAGTATATTTCCTTTAAAAACAAAGCAGGCAATGTATTGAAATCGGGTAAAGTTATTATAACAAAACCTCTGGCTGATAAGCTTAATATAAAGCCAAAGGATACTGTCAAGGTTATTAACAGACTCGACTCAAAAGAGTATAGCATAACAGTTGATAGTATCGCCGAAACCTATATAGGTCAATATATTTATATACCCCTTGATAAACTTAATGATATGCTGAAATTCCCCTCAGGTAGCTATACTGGGCTATGGAGTACAGAAAGAATAGATATTCCAGAAAACAAATTATTAGCTGCTATAACAGTTGAAGACATGAGAAATGCCTTTAATACAATGACACAGCCCCTTCAGGCTGTTATAGGAGGTATTGCTTTTATGTCCTTTATAATTGGACTTATAGTAATATATGTTGTTACTTCCCTTACAATAGATGAAAATAAGGAAAATATATCTCTTATGAAGGTCTTAGGCTACAGGAAGAAGGAGATATATTCTCTGATTCTAAACAGTTCCTCCTTTATAGTTGTAATCGGCTATATTCTTGGAGTACCACTACTTCTTGCATCCATGCGTGCTCTATTTAAATCAATAACAAAAGACATGAGTGTATCCTTCCCCGTAACTATAAATTACATTTATGTTTTAATTGGTTTTGTTATAATATACTTAACCTATGAACTATCAAAGTTATTAAGCAGAAGAAAGATAAATAGAATTTCTATGGCTGAAGCTTTAAAATCTCGAATGGAATAAAATCCGATAATTCAAGCCAATCTCTTTTAAAATTAGAGGTTGGCTTGAATCATATTATATATTAAGATTTCACTAATGCTAGATATGTTAGCCTTATCAGAAAAATCGACCTTACTTGTGGTACGCTTCATCATACGACATCCTAAACTTTAATGAATTTCACTCAATATTCAACTAATTTACTCTCGGCATTCAGCTTCCCATTATAGACATAACCTACTTTACATAAATAGCATTACATACGTTATAATATTTCTTATTAAATCATACCATATTATCATTTATATTTACAAAATAAAATTAATTTACTTTTATTTCTTAGAATTTACTTAAATGCATATATTTCATATCAACTACGCCAATGCACCTCAATAGAATAAAGAGAAACTATGGTGCATCCACAAATTCACACAAAAAGTAAAAGCTGCAACAAGAGATTTTAATCTTTGTCACAGCCTTATTTATATATGTTTTCTAAAATAAAAAGCACCACTTTTTATGATATTTTTATTTTGGTGTAGGTTAATAATCAATTTAAAAGCAAATTTTATTTATATCCATTCTTTTTATCTATTGCTTCATCTTTAATTTCTTCTCTCATACCATTAAGAGCTTCCTCTCTTCTCTCATTTTTGGCTATTAAATCTCTTTTGGTTTTTTCATCATCTGTTTTTGCAATCATTTCATCAGCAAGCTCACAGTTTTGAATAGTATTATTAATATTATGTTGAATTCTATCTACATTATCTCTTCTGTCATCTGGGTTATTTTTCATAATTTCGTATCCCCTTTACTTAATTTATATTTATTTAAGGTGAATTTTTTTGTAAAGAAACACCTTTATCTTTATTATTTCTAAAAATATATTTATTATGCTATAAAAAAATTCTATAGGGTAAGTTAATGGAGCTAAAGAAGGCACACAGGTAATTGCAATTTATTAACATTGATAAAAAGGCATGCAAAACTATTAATTTACATGCCCTGTTTATACTTATCTATTTTATTATTTTGGTTTACTTTAAGTTCAGTTAACATAATATTATATTTGTTAACTAAAAGCCGATAAATGTTTTTAATTTTTTTCAATATGCCTAAAGTGTACCTTTTGTAAGCATTCTTTGTTATATTTTACACTTCCCCATTTCTAAATCTTTCTTTGTGATTTTTCCACTTAAGTATAAACTCTTCACTATCTTTATTAAATAACTTATGAAGATCTTCTGAATATCCTGCAAAGCATGTCCCACAATTTTCAGATATATATTCAATAACCTGATCAATTGTTTTCTCACCTTTAAATAAATCAACCTTATATCTACGTTTATCTGAAAATACAAGCACTAGAGTACTGGTTTTACCAGCTGGAATAATGCCATATACTTTTCTCTTTGTGTTCTGTTTGTATACCCACATTAACTCTTTAAGTGGAAGAGCAAATACAATTTGCTGAGTTTCAACAATCATATAATTTTTAGTTAATATAACGGGTCCATTTTTATATACATTTGATAAGCTAATCTCATTATCAATTTGCTGGCATGCAGCTTCAATATCCCCATGACAATAATTTTTTAAACTTTTTAAAGCTATAGAATTTTTTCTCATAACGCCCATAAATAGTACTAAAATATAAACTAGACACACAGCTGCTGTTACAAAATAGAATAATGCTGAATCAATTGGATTTTTATATTCTAAATATTGATAATATGGTATGTGTTTTTCTCCATTTGATAAAATTTCGTTTTCTTCAATAGAATGAGTTAAAATTTTTAGGTCATTATCTTTAATTTCAGTTAGCGTTCCCCTTAATATATAAGGTCCTTTTTCTTGTTTCATAAGTTGTTCATATTCTTTATTAGAAACTTCAATTGGTAATATGAATTCTCCAAGTTTTATTGCTAGAAATTTTGATTTTATATTTTCTGATATTTTTATATTGAATTTGCTTCTTGTTTCTGTCTTTACAACATCTAAATCATATAACTTATCCGATGAAATTTTTATATAGCTCTCGTTATCAAGGGCTTTTTTGTAATCTTTAGTGTCTTTAACAACAGTTGGATTGTTAGTATTATCATAATATGTTTTTGCACCAATACTTAATAAAGTAACAATAATTATCCCCATTGCTCCCATTGCTATAAGTCTATAAGTCCATCTTTTTCTGTAAATTTTCATAAAATATGATTGCTTCATTAATGTTTTCTCCTTTTTTAGATAATTTTTTCCACAATGTTTTTTATTATATAGTTTTTTTACATATTTGTCCATAATTATTAAAGACATTTAGAAAAAATTTTAACTTTTTTATTTTTTCACAAAAAATAAAAGCAATCTTTATGGTTGCAGCGGATAAGTTTGTCCAAAGCTTTCTTTTCATCTTTTAAATATTATTCTTGTAATATTAATTTATATGCTTTTTCTTCCTTTTCAGCAACGCAGTAAATTTTATCTTTAATATCATTTGTTATACTATTTTTACCTAGTAAAAATCCGGTTACATCATTAGTTATTTCTTCGATTATTTTACCAGACTCGTAAAATAATTTTGCACTCTGTTGTAAGTATGGTTTATTATATTTTTCGCTTACATAATTTAATGTATTTGATATAATATCCCTTGAAGCCATATGGAGAGAATCCTTTACGGGTTCATAAGGTAATAGCTCTTTAGGCAGCAAAGGAGGAAACCCAGTATATTCAACAAAGTGAAGCAGGCGTCTTCTATATTCTCCTTCATCCAATAGATCTTTCCACTGCAGTAGATTATTGCCGAAATCTTTGGTAGCATTTATTCCTAAATAGTTATCAGGAGCTGGATTAAGAATCAACTCTGCTTTTTTCCTAAAACCTGTACTTACTATTTCTTCTAAGCTTCTTGGGTTTTCAAATTGGGCAGTAAAAAGGGTATATGGTACATTTATATTCCAATTATCTTCAAGGTCTTGATAAGGAACTTCTTGGGGTTCATTTCTATCGTTGTCGTAAATAATAAGTGTCTTTTTTTCATCATCATATCCTACCGCCATTATATAATGGATTGGTATATGAATTTTGTGATAGGCCCACTCAAAATATGGAAGATAATACATATCTACAGCGCCAAGTATTACAGGAATATCGTTATCTATATATTTTTTTGTTCTATCAAGTGAAGATTCAAATGATGATTCTTCATTTAGTATAATTCGATAACCTACAATTTCATGCATGAATTCATACATGTTCTTAGTAAATTCATTATTAAAGTACGAGATGTGCATATCTTTATTTTCTGAATATAAAGATCCACTTAACATTCCACTTAAACAGAAGAATAAATATTTTGGTGGCCTTTCTCCTGTATGCCATTCATATTGGTCTTCCATACCATTCCAAGCGCAGTTTATAGCACAAGCCTTATGTGGTATTTTTATAATCTTCATTTTAAAACCTACCTTTCTTGTATATCTACTTTTTTTACAGGAAAATATATTTCTGTTATATATTCATCAATACTGCATCCTGACTCCAGACCTTTAATGCATTTTTCAAAAGGTGCTCCTACTTGTTCATATCCTTCACTGTCCATCCAGTCGCATAAGGCTGCATAACCTTCTGATATATAATTAGATGGTCCGGTGAAAATTGTATGTACATGTAGTCCACCCCCAAAAGCTCTTGTACATAGATTCTTTGTTTTTAATTCTTTATCTACTGGGATGCATACTTCAACATCAGCATAAAATGGGTCAAAGTCTTCATCATAACAAATTGTTATAGTATGGCCGATTTGTTTGAGCCCGTATTTGCAGGTGTTTTCATATGCCCTATTAATCAGGTTTTGAATATTCTCCATAGAAATTGTGTATCTTACTCCTAATACTGTAAGTGGTTTTTGCTCATCTATAACAATGTTAAACTTTCTATTTCTATTAAAAATATCTGTACCTTTTAAAAAGTTTTCATATTCACCCTTCAGCCCATTTAGTATATGATTCCTATGCATTATCTCTATTTTCAGTTCATTTATCCTGCCTTTTATAAGCTCATCCAAAAGCTTGTTATCATTTACTGATAGTACACTTTTTATCTCTTCTAATGAAAAACCATAAGCTTTCATTTTGTTGATGACTATTATATCTTTTATCTGTTTTGAATCATAGTAACGATAGCTATTTTTAGAGTCTATCCTACATGGTTTAAGCAGACCAATCCTGTCATAATGTCTTAACATTTTTGTAGATAATCTAGATATCCTTGAAAACTTGCTAATTGTATACATGGTTATCTCCTTACATCGATGCAGTGTTTTTAAAGCTTTTTGAAATTACATCTTTCCTATAGCTTAGCTTGATTATAAACTTTACCATAGTGGTAAGGTCAACAGTTTTTTTGACATATGATAAAATTTTTTTATTATGTTGGTTTACTTTAAGTATTGGTTTACATAATATTATGTTTGTTAACTAAAATCCAATAAATCTTTTAATTTTTTTGAATATGCTTAAAGTGTAACTTTTTAATCACTTCATCGAATAAGTAGTGAAGGAGTGATTAAAATGGAAATTAGATTAAATAATGTAAGTAAACAATATAAAAACATAAAATCATTGGAAAGTATTGATTTAACTATTAAAACACCAGCTATGATTGGATTTTTAGGACCTAATGGAGCAGGAAAGAGTACTCTTATGAAAATTTTAGTTGGACAGCTTATGCCCTCACAGGGAAATATAACTATAGATGGAAAGGAACTTAGCAAAAACTTAAATTACTTAAAAAGAAGACTAGGATATTTACCTCAGGATTTTGGATTATATGATGAACTTACTGTAGAACAGTTTTTAGATTATATGGCATGTTTAAAGGGTATTAAAGAAAATAAAGAAGAAACTATAAAAATTTGTATTAAAAACACAAATCTTCAAGAAAAAAGAAAAGCCAAAATTAAAACTCTTTCAGGAGGCCAAAAGCAGAGAGTTGGAATTGCACAGGCTATTCTTAGTGATCCAGAATTAATTATAGTGGATGAACCAACAGTAGGACTTGACCCTGAAGAGAGAATAAAATATAGAAACTTATTTTCTCAAGGTGCAAGTAATAAAATTGTTATATTGTCTACACATATTGTAGAGGATGTTGAATCCATATGTAACCAGCTTATTGTATTAAATAAAGGAAAAATTTTATTTAATGGGCTGCCAGGTGAATTGGTTAAAATAGCTGTAGGTCATGTGGGTATTGTTGAAATTAGTAATGAAGAAAAAGAAAAGTTTATGGGAAAAGAATCTGAAGGAAATTTTAAAGTAACATCAACTATTGTAAAACCAACTGGTATTCATTACAAAATAGTAGGAGATGTACTTCCAAATTTTTGTGAACAAGTCACCCCTTCTCTTGAAGATGCCTATGTATATTGCATGCTTAAGGAGGGACAGTTCAGTGATTAATAATTTTGAATTGTTAAAAAGTGAAATAAAGGCTTTTTCAAAATTTAAAATGCTTTGGATTGTGATTTTAGTTACAAATATATTTATGATAGTTGGTATAAATTCTATAAATTTATCAAATGAAATGAGCCTTCATAATATAAAAATGACTTCTCTAACTAGTGCCCTTGGTTCTGCTAAATATGGTGCACTGGCTGGAGCATTAGCATTTTCAATGTTTACTATTTTAATACTAAGCAGAGATACTCGAAATAGAATTAAGTCCATTATATATTCCTCTATTGATGAGCAAAAACTATTAATTATACGCGTATTTGCTATAATTTTTTATGTGGTGCTTACCGTAATACTTGGAATGATATTTACTATGACAGTTGAAGTAATTATATATAAAGTACCTGTTCACTTTTTTGACTATCTATATTGTTATGCTGTTATAGCATTTCCAGCATTACTTTTTTCTGTTTTTATAAGTATAGGCTTATATTTAATTAGTGAAAGTATAGATATAAGCATTTTATTTATACTTGTATTATTTTTTATTAGTTTTTTATCATCTAACTATTTACTTAATTGGGCACAGACTGGAGTCACAATATTTTCAGATTTTGCTGGCATTAGACCAGTTTCAAAATTAATACTATATAATAGGCTTCTCTGGTTTAGTGTTTCAATTTCAATCTTATTAATAGGACTTTTGTTTAGAAGAAGATATGAAGCTTTAATATTAAAGTCTTTTGCTTTCAATGCACAAAGTAAAGTATTAATATTGTTAGTAGTCTTAACTATAAGTAGTTCAGCCTTTATTTATATAAAAGAACCCTATACCATGAATATTAATCCAAACACTAATAATTTCACTATAAATACAGCTGTGAAATTAAAAAAGGTACACCCTGAAGTTACATTTCATAATGATAAAGAAACCTTAGATGCGAAAGTTTATTATGAATTTGAAAATAACGCTTCCAATTCTATTCAATTTACCATCAACGAAGGACTTAAAATTAAAAACATAAAGGTTAATGGGGAATTATGTACCTATGAAAAAATAGAAAAAACAAATAATATTCAAATTTCAATTCCTAAAACTAAAGATATTAAAGTTAGTATATGTTATGAAGGAAAAATAAAGTATTATAAAGGTGGAGCAGTTGCAGGTTATATTTGTAAAGATAATATTTACTTGTTAGAACAATCTAACTGGATTTTCAAACCTTTAACAGCAAATGAGAAAACTATAGATATTGAAGGCTATTACAGTGCTCCAGCTAACTTATCTGTTATAACTCCTGGAAAAATTACAAATGTAAAAAGTCAAAATGGAAATAAAGTGTGGAATTTTCAGTTTAAATCAAAAGACATAAACATAGGAGCTTTTGCAGCTGAATATAAAAAATCTAAATTTAACATTAAAGGTACAGAAATAGAGTTTTATTATTCTCCAAAGCATGAAGCTTATATAAGAAATATCAGCACTAAGGAAAATATGAACATTGAAAAGTATATAAAAAATATGTTTCAGTGTTATTCTGATAACCTAGGAAATTATTATTCTAAAGAATATCCTTTGAAAATTGTTGAAAGTTCCATATATAAAACAGGAGGACATTCTTCTGGTAATGTGATTACTTTTGCAGAATACATGGTGAATCGTGAGATCAACGGTAATATAGATCACTATACTTTAATACATGATTTAGATATTATAGCTCATGAAATGGCTCATCAATGGTGGGGTACCGGAGTAAATTTTACTACTCAGGGAAGCTGGTCAGATGAAGGCCTGGCAGAATATTCTAGTTATAAGTATATACAAAAAGAATTTGGAAAATTTAGAAATGGTCCATCTAAACAATTAGTAGATTTAAAAGTAGATGGATGGCAGCAAGGAGTTAATTCTTTAAGTAAAAATTATTATTTAAAAAGTGCTAAAAACCTAGAAAAATTAAATAAAAACCATAGAGAAAAATTTGAACTTCAAAAGCTTAAAATGCAGCGTTACAATATGATACCTCTTCAACTGAAAAAAACAGAAAAACTTCAAGGCGAAGAAATTTTTTCAAAGAATCTATCTAAAGTGTATACAAACAATATTCTAAAGGACTTAAGTTACGAAGAATTTCTACATGAAATGGGGATTTCAAAGGAGGCGTTTTCCTGTGATTAATCTAGTTTTGTTAAAATATGAAATGCGCAGACTTATATTCACCAAAAAATATTTTTATATGATACTTTTGCTTACCATATGGACAGTAGATATGTTAATGAGGTTAGTTATAAATGGATTTTCGGACACAGCTCCCTTTTCACAGTGGAGTTATACAAACTTTATTACTTTAGTTTCTCCTATACTTTTAATAATATTAATACTTTTATGCACAAGCATATTTTCTGAAAGAGAAAAAGCCATAAGAAACATTATTTATTCCACACCAATTTCAGAAGCAAAGTATTATATAATGAAAGGTTCTGCGGTTGCTTTAGTATTTATTATTACAGCAGTTATTCCTGTTATAATTAGTTTTGTATATTATGCTTTTTTATTTGAATATACGCAGTATCAGTATTTTATAGTTCCTATACTTTTATTTATAATACCTTGTAGTGTATTTATTTTCGGTTTTTCAATTGTTTTAGGAAAAATAAATGGCAAGCTTCTATACGCTTTAATTCCTTTGACTTTTATAATGGGTTGCTTAGGTTCAAGGTCCTTACCTGTGTGGTTAGATCTTTTTGGAAATAATTTTTTGCAAGGATATGGCCTATTTATACTTACAAGTAATAGTGAAGTAGTTCCTTATATTATACCAAGTAATTTTATTTACAGCAGGCTAGTATTTGTAGTTTTAGGAATATTGCTATTTATATTTTCATGTAAGCATAAAAGGAATTAAAAATATATGGTTATAAACTAAAAGGAGGTATGCCAGTGGATGAAGATAAATTACTAATGGAGAAGTTTCAAAAAGGCAGTGAGCAGTGCTTTGAAGAGCTTATAATAAAGTATAGAGCTGCAGCAGTATGTTTTGCTGCACGGTATACCTCAGATAAATATATTGCAGAGGATATTGCTCAAGAAAGCTTTGCTTATTTCTATGTATATAAGGACAAGTATGACAATAAGTATTCTTTTAAAACTTATTTGTTTACCATTATACGTAATAAAAGCATTGATTACTACAGGAAAATTAAAAGAGAGGATCTTAATTATAATTTATATAACTTAAGCAGTTTAGATACTCCTGAAGATATAATATTAAGAGATGAAAGAAAAAATTTAGTTAGAAACAATATAAATAAGCTAAAAGAAGATTATAAGATAGCTATTTATTTAATAGATTATGAAGAATTTAGCTACAAAGAAACTGGAATAATTATGAAGAAAAACCTAGCTCAAATGAAAATACTAGTTTATAGAGCAAGAAAAAAATTAAAGCTATTAATGGAAGAGGAGGGATATACAATTGAATGAAAAAGATAAGGACTTTATTCATAATGTTCATAAGAAAATAAGTTATATTGAGCATGTTAGATGCGAAGAAGAAAAAGTTCAACAGTACAAAAGATCAAATATGAAAAAAAATATTAAACTAGCCTTAGGTTTTATTATAGTTCTCTGTATAATCTTGATTCCTGCACTTATAACAAAGAGTTTTGATATGATATATGTATTTATTTTAGGAATGTGTATTTTAGGTTTTTGCTGTTACTATGAAAATTACTCAAAGGAGATATCTCAATGATTTTAAATATTATATGGAAAGAAATAAAATATCAGCTCAAAAACATAACCTTTTATGGCTTTTTCATAGTAATTTTACTCATGTTTTTTTCTCAGCTTGGTATTCCAAAAGTAAATGACTTAACTTTAATAAAACAAAAAGAAAATTTTTATAGAACTGAAAAAATCACGGACAAAGATAAAGAAATGAAACAACTGTATTTATTCTTAAATAATGATTATGCAAAAGGTACTGTACAAAAATATAAAACTGTATTTGGATATAATGTTAAGTTAAATGATAGTGGAAAAGATTATTTGAAAGCAGTAATTGATAAGATTTATACTTTTGATAGTGAAAATAATTTAAAAATAAAGGTTTCATATAATGAATATTTAGATTTACTTAGAGATTTGGATAAAAAATTGAAGGGAAATACTATTTATGGAGATAATTATAGATCTGGTATTTTGAATGAAGCAACATCCTTGCAAAAAGCAGTGAAAACTTTTAATGATGTTATGAGAAAAGATAAATTTACTAATGCCTATGGAAGGCTTTTTGCAGACTATATGGGAATCACAGCAGGATTTTTTCCAGTATTTCTATCTGCATTTATTTTTATAAGAGAAAAAAATAAAAAGGAATATGAGAAAATATACAGCTCCAAGCTTTCATTTACAAAATATATTCTAGCTAAATATATAGGAATATGTATTTGTATAATGGGGTGTTATTTTATATTAGCAACCTACACCACCTTAGCATATTCAAAATTTGCTTTGGACACTAATTATGTAATTGATAGAATGGCTATAT
Source organism: uncultured Clostridium sp. (assembly GCA_964554365.1). Classification (GTDB taxonomy): domain Bacteria; phylum Bacillota; class Clostridia; order Clostridiales; family Clostridiaceae; genus Clostridium_AM. Next base: position 22,922 of record CAZKOJ010000003.1, read on the forward strand.
ATAAGTACACTTTTGCCTGGATAGCTCCAACTGTACTTTTTACTACTGCTTTTGGTATTCTAACAGCTGCAATTTTTAATAATCGAATTGCGGCAATAGCAGCTCAATTAATTCTATGGTCTATCAGTATTCAAGATTTAATTGGATATTATGGATTAACCAATTATGTAATAAGATTTAACGAATTTGGACAATATGATAAATACCTCCAGTTTCGAACTACAATCATTGAAAATAGAATTTTTTATACTTTAATCTCCTTTGTGGTTGTTTTATTAGGTGCACATGTCTGGACTAAATTTAGGGAAAAAGGTACTTATTCATAACACTGTAGTAGCTAGATCAGATGTCAATCCACCTGATCTAGCAAAACAAATTGTTAGCAACTCCTAGGGGGCTTTGGCGGACCTCAAGTATGTCTTAGGTCTATAAATCATCCAGAAATATTTTTAAAATCTATATGATAACTCACTTCATCTAGGATTTTTTACGCTTTTAGTTATTACACTGCTTGGATTTACATTAAACTCTATAATTAAGTTATTATAAGGTGGAGCATTTATACCTACTTTTAAACCTACAGCTATATTATAATCTGATATACATATATTTTCTGTAGTATTCTGTTCAATAGCTAATATTTCTACTTCATTTAAACAAAATTGTTCATCGTTACCATATAATCTCAAAATTTCATTTTCAATATATGGATTTAGTAATGTTACTATTACTTTATCTTCAATGCTTAAAATTGTACTTTTAGATTTTTCTTCTCGTTGTTTATATATATATTTATAATGTGAAGGACTGCCCCATTTTTCAACTCTATTATATTCAGGTATAGATGAATTAAAATAAACTATTATAGGGCAACTATTTAACTTTGGATGAGCATTGAAAAACTCCCTATCACCGTATCTTATAGCTTCTAGGGCTAAAGGTAATTCCCTCCTAAAAACGCCATTACGTATAGCTGCATTTCCTATATCAAACTCACCATCTACATCCAAATAAACATTGAGTAAATACTCATTGTTTATCTTACACCACTCTGCTAATACCTCATCTCTCATTGAGGTAACTTTATCATATGCATATGCTAAGCCAATTGTAAGAAAAAGTTCTCCGGTTACATCGGAATGTGTTAGTGTATATCGTCTACATATAATTGGTTCAGTAGTTGTAACACCATGTCTAAACTCTACTGACAATTTTTTAGGATTTAATCTTGCCAAAGATACCACCTTCTCCAAAATAAAATTACACATATAGTTAATAATATGAAACTATTTAACCATATGTGTAACTAAAAATCTTTTTGAAAAAGCGTTTAAATTTTAATTTTATTATTATCATTCATATTTACTAACCCACTAAATTATTTATTTTCTTTTTCGTCTATTTTTTCTATTATTTTATCCAATTTCTTCTCTATATTGTTATTAGACTTTACTATGTTTAACACTATCTTAGTGCCTTTTACAAAAATGAATGCTATTGCAATCAAAATAGCAAAATTTATGATTGTAGCAATAATTTGAGAAAAATTTATTTCCATGATATCCCCCTTCACTCTTGTGATTTTTTAATTTGATACTGTTATCTAATCGAAAGCATCAAATATTTCACCAACTATGCACTTATAATTGGATTGATAGTTATATATTTACATATATAACTATATCACATTTTAGACATTATATTAAATAAATGCAACCACCTAAAATAGGCGATGATTTTAAAGTGACTCCTATTTTATCCATATAAAATAAATTTCTATAACATTAGTTACTTATTTTCTAGTGAAACTTTATTAATAATATTTTCTAAGCTTAATTTATATTGCTCTCCTGTACTCATATTTTTAAGTGTTAACAAATCACTTTTAACTTCCTCTTCACCAATTATTATTACATATGGAATTCCTAATTTATTGGCATGTGAAAGTTTTTTAGTGAATTTACCATCTTCTAAATAGACCTCTGAGTTAATATTGCTTTGTCTTAATTTCTTAGCAACGGTAATAGCATACTCCATATTTTCATCCATAGGAACAACTAACACCTTTGTTAAAGATGATGAAGGATTTTCTTTTAGAATACCTAGGTCTCTTAGTTGAGAAAATAATCTAGTCAATCCTATTGACATCCCAACGCCTTGCAGCTTTTGATTAGTATAGTATTCCGCTAAATCATCATAACGTCCCCCTGAACATATGGAGCCCACATTAGGATAATCATCTAACATTGTTTCATAAACTGTTCCAGTATAGTATTCTAAGCCTCTAGCTATTTTTAAATCTATTATATAATTTTTTTCAGGAACTCCAAAACAATTAATGTAATAAACAACCTTTGTAAGTTCCTCTATACCTTCCTTAAAGACTTCATTTTCTATATTCAATTTAATTAGAGAATCTATTATTTCTTGGTTATTTCCATTTATACTAATAAAATTAACTATACTTTCAATAGCAGCTTTGTCCAATCCTATATTCTTTAATTCTTCACAAATTGAATCAACACCTATTTTTTCCACCTTATCAATAATTCTTAAAACCTCTATACTATTTAAAATCCCCAGAGAATTGAAGAATCCATTTAAAATTTTTCTGTTATTTATACGTATTTTAAAGGCTTCCAAACCAATCTCTTTAAATATTAAATACATTATGCTTGGAAGTTCTGCATCATTTACTATATTTAGCTTTCCATTTGTAATAATGTCTATATCGCACTGATAAAATTCACGATAACGTCCTTTTTGATTTCTTTCACCTCTGTACACTTTACCTATTTGATATCTACGGAAAGGAAAAGTTAAATCAGACATATGCTGGGCTGTGTATCTAGCAAACGGAACTGTTAAGTCAAATCTTAATGATAAATCCGTACTTCCCTTAGTAAACCTATAAATTTGTTTATCTGTTTCATCCCCACCCTTAGCTAGCAATATTTCAGTTTTTTCAATTACAGGGGTATCCATTGGTATAAAACCACTGTTTTCATAATTTTTTCTAATAACATAGAGAATATTATTAAATGCAATTTGATCAGCTGGTAGTAATTCCATGAACCCTGGTAAAGTTGATGGTTTAATAATTTGTTTTTTCATTTTAGTCCTCCTGAAATTATAATATATTTAATATAAAAAAACCCATGCAGGCGTTGTACCTACACAGGTGATAACTCTTTAACTAAACAACTTGTCATCACCATAAATACAGCTACCTAAAAACTCAAGTAGACCTGTATCTATGATTAATTTTTTCATGATACAAATCTTTAATAATGATGATTTAATTTACATGTTTTATTTGAATTTTCCATAATGTCTCTCCTAAATGTATAATTTTCACAATTGTAACACATCACAATTAAGTATTCAAGATGAATATAGGTATTTTCGTGATTTTTTACTCTTTACCACACAAAAAATACCATTAATTCAAGATAAGGCATCTTCAATTAATAACTAGTCAGTATTCTGATGATATTTAACTTGTTATTTTCTTTTTGATGCCTTAAACGGTATTTTTAATATAGAAAAAACTTGTTACATGTGGTATGTAAATATTAATGATTAGTAAATATTTACTGGTGTCCCTATGGGAACTATATCATACAGTTCCTTTGCATTATTGCTATACATGCGTACACATCCATGACTCACTGGTTGTGATATAGACCACGGCATATCAGTTCCATGAATACCATAAGTTCCTCCTGGAATGTTAAGCTGCATAAAATGTCCACCAAATTGTTCTCCCCCCAAGCCTTTATTAATAATTCTCCAATGTCCTAAAGGCGTAGGAGTAGCAGGTTTCCCAACAGCAACTGGGGATTGCTTTATTAAAATACCATTTTTAAATAATTTCAATACTCGCCTTCTTGTGTCAATATCAATACGATACATATATTAACACCCCCTAATATATTTTATTCTATAAGAGCAAATGTATTCTTAGATTTGAAGTTAATGATAAGCATTATCAATACAGTTTAAAAATATACATAAAAAGGAGCCACTTTTTTTTAAGTGACTCCTTTTTATGTGTTGATATTATCTTTAATTAGTTTTACATTTTTATGTTACTCTAATATTATTAGAAAAGATTTGTAAAAAAATTAGAAACTGAACTCCACATTTTACTAAAGAAACCTTTAGCTTCATCGCTTTGTAGAGTTCCTTTTAATTGGTTTGTAACATCATTTAATTGACTTTTTATTTGTTTAAAGTCTAAATTTAAGCCATTTATTTTGTCCATCAAAGCAGTTATATGCTTAATATCATCTTGATTTAAGTTATAGTTATAATTATTAGTTGTATTCACTACTATTTTTTCTATTTCTTTTTCAGTTTTAGGTTTTTCTTTAACAACTTCTTTTTTAACTTCATTTATTAAACCTGCAGCTTTATCTTGCCCAATTTTTTCGCCTAAATTACCAGTTACTACTAATTCTTCATTAGCAGCTTTCTTTTTCTTTTCATCAATTTTTTTTCCACCAGTACTACTTTCAAATCCTTTTAATATTCCTGTAAGGGCTGCTGTACCTGATACATTAAAAGGAGCTGCTGCTTTAACATTAGCATTTTCTATACCTGCAGTAATTAAAGCATTTCTTATCATACTTTCATTAACCCAATATATATTATGTGTAGATATTTTAAGTCCACCTTCATCAGTAGGCTCTACATATGAACAGGATATAGATTTTGTTCCTATTTGCTTTTCAGAAGCTACGCCTCCTAAATATTTAACTTCTTCATCCTTATTTACTTCTAGTAGATTAGCCTCTTCCTTATTAGCACCAAAACATTTAAGCATGTCCTGTTTTTGCTGATTAGTTAAATCTGCTCCTAATGTAACATTTTTAAAAGCATCAGCATGAACTTTTTCTCCTGGCATAGATATTATTACAGACATGGTAAAGAACATAATTAAAAATTTGCTCATAATTATTTTAAATTTCATACTTTCAATCTCCTTTATTTTTTTATGCATAAATCAAAGGTGCAATTCCTTAGTTTATGTATATATTATATATTTAAATATATAAATTATAAAGGAGATTACAAATAATTAACTATATTTTCATAATATCTATTAATTCTTGATAAATTTCTTCTCTAGAAAAGTTTGCTTTTATAAGTTCTTTATTACTTTTGTTTAATAATACATTGTAAAAACCCTTTTCTACTATTGCATCACAATTATTTTTCCTTATTGGAATATATTTCCTTTAATTTTCTATAAAGAGTCATTCTTGGTATATCTAAAACTTTAGCTGTTTTGGATTTATTAAAATTGTTTTCAATTAAAGTATCAATAATTATTTTATTTTCAATTTTTAATATTGAATCCTTTAGGCAACCGCCTTTATTTTCTTCACCACTCTCTTTGTTTTCATTATTTTTATAACTAACTAAAATATGCTCTGGTATACTGTATACAGATACTTCTTCATCATTTGATACCACTATCATCCTTTCTACTATATTTTTAAGTTCTCTTACATTTCCTGGCCAATCATATAAAGATAATATTTCCATAACATTTTCAGGGAATTTTTTATATATACCGTATTTATTAAAAAAGCAATCTATTATATATTTAATTATAAGTGGGATGTCCTCTCTTCTTTTTTTAAGTGCTGGTATATCAAGATTGAGCACATTAAGTCTATAATATAAGTCAGATCTAAAACCTTCATTATGAACTTTCTTAAGCAAATCACAATTTGTAGCTGCTATTACCCTTACATCTATATTTATTATGTTATTGCTTCCTACCCTCTCTATTTCATTTTCTTGCAATACCCTTAAAAGCTTAGCCTGCATCTTTAATGGAAGGTCTGCTATTTCATCTAAAAAAATAGTTCCTCCATTTGCTAATTCAAATTTTCCTATTTTACCATTTTTACAGGCACCAGTAAATGCACCCTGATCATAGCCGAAAAACTCTGACTCCATAAGATTTTCTGGTATAGCTGCACAATTTACTCTTATAAAAGATTTATTTTTTCTTTTGCTTTTATTGTGTATAGCATGTGCAAAAAGTTCCTTACCTACTCCGCTATCTCCTGTAATTAAAATCGTAAAATCAGTAGCTGCAAAAATTTCTGCCTGTTGTTTGCACTTGTTTCCAGCGGAGGATATTGATAAGATATCTTCAAAAGTATACTTTGCTTTATATACATCTGAAACCTTAGTATTTTTATGTAATTTAAGGTTTCTTATAAGATTATTCTCTGATATTAAATCATACACATAATTTAAATCATCAATTATTATAATGCTTATGCCTCCAATTTTTTTCTTATTATAAAAGAGCGGTATTCTGTTTACTATAACTTCTTTTCTACCCTTAAGTTTATGTCTACTACCTATTTCTGCTTTGCCTGTTTCTATTACCACCGGTAATCTTGCATTAGGATCTATCTCCCCAACATATTTTCCTTTTACATCTTCAAATTTTAAGCCCAAGTAATCAAGAAACGCATTATTCAATGCAACTATCCTGCAATTTGCATCTACAAACGTTATAGGTACAGGTATTTGATTGAAAATCATTTCTGTCATTTCTGAAAAATACGCTTCTGTTTCTTCAGGTGTTATGCCTTTATAGAATTCCATTTTCATCACCATCCATCCCTGTTATATTTTATTGAATATTCTATCACCTTATATTTTTCAGTGCAATTTCCTTAAAGTAACATTTTGTTACACTATTTCACTGTAATTTGTAACAAAATATTACTCATTATAAATTCTAAATATTGATATTTGTTTTTATATAATATTCTTTTTTTATAATTTAGCAATAATTTGTTCATTTGACGTATTTTGTCCGCCGACTTCATTACTAATTTTCATTTTTACATAAAATGTAAGTTTTATTTATAATTTATATAAATAAAACTTGGTATTTCAAACAAAAAATATCTTGGCATGCTAGTTGCTAAATAATAAGTGTAATCGGCCGTAATAATATTACTTTTTATTTAAAGGAGTGAAGAAATTATGAGATTTGGCGCTATTCATTGCTTCCTAATAGTAATGGGATTCTTACTAATAGGAGAAGTTGTTTCAAACAAAACAAAAGCTTATGTACCATCAGTATTCGTTTCTGCAGTTCTATTTATGGTAGGATACTGGACCTTTGTACCTAAAGATGTTGTATCTCAAGCATCCTTTGGCAAAAATTTTGTTGAGATTTGTATGAGCTTATTATTAGTTCATCTTGGCACACTTATGAGTTTGAAAAAACTTATTGAACAATGGAAGGCAGTTTTAATTGCAGTACTTGGTATCTGTGGTACTGTTTTCATGACAATGACCATAGGTAGGCTATTCTTTGATTGGAATACAGTAGTAGCTGCTACGCCGCCTCTTACTGGTGGTATAGTAGCAGCTTTGCTTATGTCTGAAGCCTTAAAGGCAAAAGGATTAACAGTTCTTGCTGCATTGCCTATAGCAATGTTCATTACTCACAGTTTCTTTGGATATCCACTTACTTCTTGGTGTCTAAAAAGAGAAGGTAGGAGAGTGCTTGACGAATTTAGAAAACACGGTGCCAATGAAAAAGATGTTAAAGACATAAAAAAACTCAAAGATCAAGAAAATGCTTCAAGTAAAAAACTAATCCCTGCTCTTCCTGCAGAATATCAAACCGCATCTATAATACTTTTTAAAATTATGCTTGTAGCCATACTTGCAAACTTTATTTCTAACTTAACAAATGGTTCTGTAAATCAATATATTATTTGTCTTATATTCGGTGTTATATTTTGTGAAATTGGATTCCTTGAGGAAACAGCTCTTGTTAAAGCTGGAGTGTTCAACTGGCTTATATCTGGTCTTCTAGCTTATGTATTTTCTGGTCTTTCAGCCGTTGGACCACAGCAGCTTGGAAAAATGCTAATACCTATAGTTGTTTTAATTATACTTGGAATTTTAGGTATGTTTATAGTATCTATGTTAGTTGGAAGATTTCTTGGTCTTACAAAGGAGATGGGATTTGCCTGTGCTCTTACTGCATTATTTGGGTTTCCAGCAGATTATATAATAACCCATGAAGTGTGTAAATCCATTAGCAGTACCGAGGAAGAAAGGCTTGTAGTAGTTGATGTATTACTTCCAAGAATGCTTGTAGGTGGATTTGCTACAGTTTCAATAGCATCTGTTGTTATTGCAAGCATATTCTTAAAGCTAATATAGCACCTTGGAAATAATCAAGTTCAACTAATATTCAATTAGAAGCTAAATATTTTTTCTATGAAATGTATGACTATATTATTAGAAGGAGGTTAATTAATGAATACTGATATGCTTTTAAAGGCTAAAGAAATACAAGATTGGGTGGTTAAATTAAGAAGGGACTTTCATCAACATCCTGAAGCTTCTCTTAAAGAGGTTAGAACTTCAAAGATTGTAGTTAATGAATTAGAGAAACTAGGAATAGAAGTTAAAAGAATTGGAGAAACAGGAGTTATCGGACTTTTAAAAGGAAGTAAAGAAGGAAAAGTTGTAGGACTACGTGCTGATATGGATGCCTTATCTGTTACAGAAGATACAGGACTTGATTATAGTTCTGAAATTTCAGGATTTATGCACGGCTGTGGCCACGATTGCCATACTGCAATGCTTCTAGGTGCTGCAAAAATTTTATCTCAAATGAAGGATACTTTAAAAGGTAGTGTTAAATTTATATTCCAGCCAGCAGAAGAACTAGCTTGTGGTGCTAAATTAATGGTTGAAGGTGGTGCTTTAGAAAATCCTAAATTAGATTATATTTTTGGGATGCATATATGGTCTGATATCATAACTGGTAAAGCTTGCCTTGAAAAAGGTGCTTTAATGGCTGGTGGCGATATTTGGGATTTAACTGTAAAAGGTGAATCTTGTCACGGTTCTTCTCCTTGGCAGGGCGTTGATGCTATTACTTGCTCAGCAGCTATCATACAAGGAGTTCAAACAATAGTAAGTAGAGTTAATGATGTAAGAAACCCAATTGTAATTAATATTGGAACTATAAATGGTGGTGAACGTATGAATGTAACACCTGGCATGGCAAAATTAGAAGGTATGAATAGGACTTTCAATAGCCATTCTAGAGAAATGCTTCCAAAATGGTTAGAGGAATTAATAAAAAATACCTGTACTGCATACGGATGTAAATATAACTTTAATTACAAATTTGTTTGTGCACCAGTAATAAATGATCCTAAAGCAACTGAATTTGCTAGAACCTCAGTGTGTAAAATAATTGGTAATGATAATATACCTACTTTTCAGAAAGTTATGGGTTCAGAAGATTTTTCAGAATACCTTAATAAAATTCCAGGTACACTAATGCTTTTAGGTTGTCGCAATGAAGAAAAAGATTGTTGCTATTCCCATCATTCAAACCACTTCAAAGTGGATGAAGATTCTTTTCCTCTTGGAGTGGCTAGTTATGTACAAGTTGCTTATGATTACTTAATGGAACATTAATTAATTGTCTCATTTTAACGCTGTCATTTCCTTTTTTAAAACAAACAGGCACCAGCTATTTTCTAGTGCCTGTTTGTGCTATATATAATAAGGGGGACTTATTATACTTTTATTTTTCTCTAAGCTTTTTACAACTTAGGACACTTATTATTGTATATGTTTATTGTTACATTTAGGTGTCATAATTGTTAATTAATTATGTATTTTTTAAAAGGATTGTAAATATTAAGCACTTAGTCATAATTAATGCATCTGAAAGAAAATTTCATAGGTTTTTTCCCTAAATCAAATAACTTTCAATATGGACTTAATTTTTCTTTTTTATATTAATGATGAAATAACCTTACCTTGGAACAAGCCATAGCCATATTATATTCATTACATGCTTCTATTACTGTATCATCTCTTACAGAACCACCAGGTTGAACAATATATTTTACTCCACTTTGAGCTGCTCTATCTATATTATCTCTAAATGGGAAAAATGCATCTGAACCTAAAGAAACTCCAGTTAAATTAGATATCCATTCAGTTTTTTCTTCTTTTGTTAATCTATTTGGTATGTATTTAAGTACATTATTCCATTCTTTCATTTCCATTGAAGTAACATCATCTCTAAGAAATTGATCTATAATATTATCTCTTTCTGGTCTTGAAATATCCTCTTTGAAAGGTAAATTAATCACAGAAGGATGCTGCCTTAAATACCATACATCTGCTTTTGACGCAGCTAATCTTGTGCAGTGTATGCGAGATTGTTGTCCTGCACCAACACCTATTACTTGACCATCTAAAACAAAACAAACAGAATTAGATTGAGTATATTTTAATGTAACCATTGAGATGAGCAAGTCACGTTTTGCTTCCTCTGGGATATTTTTATTATTAGTTACTATATTCTTAAGCATCTCTTCTTTTGCTAGTATGTCATTCCTTTTTTGCTCAAAGGTTATACCATATATATCTCTTTTTTCTATGTCTTCAGGTTCATAATCCCAATCCATTTTAATAATACAATAGTTTCCTTTTTTCTTTTTCTTTAAAATTTCCAATGCTTCCTCAGTATATCCTGGCGCAATTATTCCATCGGAAACGGCTGTGCTCAAAATTATCGCAGTAGGAACATCAACAATATCGCTTATAGCAACCCAATCACCAAAAGAACACATTCTATCTGCACCTCTAGCTCTTGCATAAGCAGCAGCCACAGGAGATAACTCCATATTCTCAACAAAATATGACTTTTTTAATGATTCACTCAAAGGAACTCCTACTGCAGCACCTGCTGGACTTACATGTTTAAATGAAGCTGCTGCCGGTAATGATGTTACTAGTTTTAATTCCTTTACCAATTGCCATGAATTAAAAGCATCCATAAAATTAATATATCCTGGAGTACCATTTAAAATTTTAAAGGGTACTGCTTTATCTTTAGTATAAATTCTTGCTGGCTTTTGATGTGGATTACATCCATACTTAAGTACAATTTGTTCATCTTTCATAAATATAACCTCCAAAAATAAATTTAAAACAAAAAAACCCCTGAGTAAATAATTTATTTACCCAGGCGGTCGATAGTCCTTTTAAATCATGCTCCCTATGGTAAACTCCATTTCCGCCAGTTACATGATTATTTTTATTCACTTTTATTGTATTATATCCTATATGCAATTGTAAGTCAAATGTAATTATGTGAAGCTTAGAAACCATTATTCCATGTCATAATTTTCCTCTGAAGAATTGTTAAATATATCCGAGATATAAATATATTATGAAAAGGAGTGAATTTGTATGAGATGGTTTAACAATTTAAAAATAGCTAAAAAATTAATAACTTCATTTACTATCGTATCGTTATTTATAGGTATTGTAGGTTTCCTAGGTATTTCTAATATGAAAAAAATAAATAACGGTTCTGTTTCTATGTACCAGGTAGATTTAATTGGTGTAAAAGACATGAGTGAAATAAAAAGTAATATTTTAAAAGTCAATTCAAATACATTTTTATCTTTATATAGCAAAGATAAAAATAAACTTGAAGCATTATTATCAGAAAATAATCAACTTAAAGAGCAGGACGATAAAATTTTAGCTTCTTATGAAAAAACAATTACCACTGAGGAAGATAAAAATTTATATAGCCAACTCAATAAACTTTTACAAGACTATAGAAGCAATAGAGAAACCTTATCAAAAGCTATGCTGGAAAATAAATATGATGAAGCCTTGATTGTTTTTGATAAATCAACTGAAACCACAAATAAAATAGTTGACTTGTTAAATAAGTATGTAGATTTCAACACTAATCTAGCACAAAAACATTATGAGCAAAACAACAATATTTATAAAGCATCCTTAATAACAGTTATTATAATTATTATATTAGGATTTCTTATAGCCATATCTATAGGACTTACCATCGCTAAGATAATCTCTAAACAAGTTAATAAAATAGTTGATTTTGCCAAAGCTCTTGGACAAGGAGATTTAACTCACACTATACATATAGATTCAAAAGATGAAATAGGGGTTCTAAGTACAGAACTAAATAAGGCCAATAATGGCATGAAAGAATTAATTTCTGAAATTATGGAAAATTCAACAGATATAAGTGCTACAAGTGAAGAATTATCAGCTACAGCAGAAGAAATTTCTGCAAGTATGTTAGCTGTAAATGAAGCAACAGAACAAATAGCAAAAGGAACTCAAGATTTAAGTGCTATTACAGAAGAGGTTAACGCTTCTACCGAAGAAATTAGTTCAAATACAAGTGAGCTCTCTAACAAAGCATCAAACTCAACTATCGCAGTAGAAGAAATTAAACAGCGTGCTAAAAATATAAAAATTCAAGCGAAAGAGTCTATTGAAAATGGTGAATTAATCTATAATGAAAAGCAAGAAAATATCATGAAAGCTATTGAAGACGGGAAAGTTGTTAATGGAATAAAGTCAATGGCAGAGGTTATTGCCAATATAGCTTCTCAAACTAAAATGCTATCTTTAAACGCTTCTATAGAATCTGCAAGAGCAGGAGAACATGGAAAAGGGTTTGCTGTAGTTGCAAATGAAGTAGGTAAATTAGCAGAAAAATCATCTGAAACAGTTAACCAAATTCAAGATGTTATTCATAAGGTGGAATTTGCATTTGATAACTTATCTAAAAGCGGGAAAGATGTGCTTACTTTTATGGCAGAAAATGTAAAACCAAATTATGAACTCTTACTAGCGACTGGTATTCAATACGAAAAAGACTCTGAACTTATTAATACTATGGCAAAAGAAATATCTGTATCCTCAAAATTAATGAGTGAAACCATAGGACAGGTAAGTATTGCAGTTGAAAGCGTATCTGCAACTTCAGAGGAGACTGCATCTAGCTCACAAGAAATACTAAGTAGTATCAATGAAATAACAGTAGCTATTAATGATGTTGCTAAATCTGCACAAAATCAAGCTGAATTATCACAAAAACTTAATGAAATGATTCAAAAGTTTAAGATATAAAAAAATTTCTAGTTGTAATTAAAATTTTAATATTATATTACAACTAGAAAACAATATAACAAGATATGCTTTACTTTCAATATTTATCTTTTGTATTATTCTTTATAAACTCTGTCTATTTCAAACCAAAATTTTACTCCCATTTCAGTGTTTTCCACTCCATAAGCATTGTTATGAAGCTCTTGAATAGCTTTCACTATAGAAAGTCCAAGTCCATATCCACCATAGGCTCTTGTTCTAGCTTTGTCTACTTTATAGAAACTGCTCCATACTTTTCCCATAGATTCTTCTAGTATTGACTTTCCTGTATTAAATACACTTACTCTTATTTTGTCATTGTTAATAGCTTTGCTTATTTTGATAATCCTATCACCTTCTATATGGTTAATGGCATTATTAATATAATTTGTGAGTACTTGCTCAATTCTTACCATATCTCCATATACAGTATGATTTTCACCAACTTCAAATTGTATTTGAATATTTTTTTCTGTAAATATAGAATTATATTTATTAATCACATATTCTATTAAAGATGTTATGTTAAATTCAGTTTGTTCAATATTAAAATAACCTGATTCAATTTGAGAAAGGTTCAGTAAATCTTTTACTAACTTATTCATTTTATCTGTTTCATTCATAATAACATCACAATAAAATTTTCTATCCTCTTCACTTTCAGCAACATTACTAATAAGGCCTTCTGCATATCCTTGTATTACCGCTAGTGGTGTTCTTAATTCGTGAGAAACACTGGAGATAAATTCTTTTCTCATATCATCTATTTTTCTTTCCTTTTCAATATCTTCCTCCAGTTTCTGATTCTTTATATTTAACTCTTTGATTGCCCTGCCAAGCTCACTAGATAGATAGTTAATACTTTGACCAAGTTGGCCAATTTCATCTCTATCGTTTATCTTACATCTTTGATTGAAATCAAATTTAGCCATATTTCTTGCAATATTATTTAACTCCAATATTGGTTTAGTAAATTTTCTTGCAAACAAATAGGCCCATATACTTCCAAACATTATAATTGCAATTCCTGTGATAATAATGAACTTATTTGCAATATCCACACTTTCCTTTATTGAAACTAATGGTACTCTTATAGCAAGAGTATCTCCATTGCTTAGTTTTGTTACAAGCGTAAAGAAATCTATTTTTAACTGAACATCCCTTCGAGTTTCAAAAGTATATTCACCTTCGGTATATTCGTTAACCTTACCAATATTAGGTGGTTGATCCCTTGGTGGTTTATGGTTTAATTCAAATTTATTATTATTTATTATATTTTTTTCATCTGGTGGTCTGCGTGAAGAGATGTACACAGGTTTTCCGTCCTTATCCCGTATATCAATATTGGCTCCGGTTATATTAGCTGTTCTATCCAATTCATCTTGTATATCTTTTGCATTTCCCTTATACATAGTCGCTAATTTTTTTGCATTTTGTATAAGTATATTTTTCTTTTTGTTTGTATAATATTGTTCAAGATATAAATTGTTTAACATACATAGAAGAAAAATAAAAAATATTAATAGTGAACTTATAGCTATAAAAAGCTTTGATCTTATGGATTTATTCATTTCTGTACCTCAAATCTATAGCCGTAACCTCGTACAGTATGCACATAATCACTTTTGGAATCCAGTTTTATTCTTAATCTGTTAATATGTGTATCCACTGTTCTTAAGTCTCCATAATAATCATATCCCCATACTTTATCCAGTATCTGTTCTCTACTTAGTGCCTTGCCATAATTCTCAGAAAGGTAAGTCAAGAGCTCATATTCTTTAGGACTTAAATCAATTGTATACCCTTGGATAACTACCTGACGTGCATTGTGATCTATTGTTAATCCATCAAATTCCTTAAGAACAGTCTCTGTTGGCGCTGTCCTTCGAAGTACAGCATTTACTCTTGCTATTAATATATTAGGACTAAATGGTTTTGCAATATACTCATCCGCTCCAATATCTAAGCCAAAAATTTCATCAAATTCTTCTCCCCTTGCAGTTAACATTATAATTGGAATTCTAGACTTTTTCCTTATCTCTCTACACACAGTCCAGCCATCATATTCTGGAAGCATCACATCAAGAATTATTAAGTCTATATCATTTTCAATTGAAAACAAATCTAATGCTTTTCGTCCATCTTCTGCCTCAAGGGTAATATATCCTTCTCTTTTTAGAAAATCCGTTACAAGTTTTCTTATTAATGGCTCATCATCAACTACCAATATCTTTTTGTTATTCATAATATTCCTCCATGAAAAAGCTACTAATTTTATTATAAAATACTTTTGTTACAATTTTGTCACAAATTGATTTATTATACAATAAATTTTATAAATACATTCCTAATTTTTTTCCTGAAAAATGGCCAGTATTATTTATACTAGCCATTTTATAATATTTTTATTTAGCCAAAGCCATTTTATTTGATGCTAAATTACTAACTTTTTGTTGAAGTTTTAGCATTGGATTTTAAATCATATAACTGTTCAGAACTCATTCCTCCAGGTCTTTGGTTTTCTGAATTTTTAGATTTATTATCGCTATTTTTATTTCCTGTTTGGTTACTTGTTGTATTTGAATCTTTCCACTCACTTTCTGATACAACTTTACCATTTTCTTTAACCCATGTCATAATATCACTACTTGAATTTCCACCACCCATGCCTCCTACCATTACATATCTAATCTCTCCTTTACTAACCAACTGTTTAAATTGATCTAAAGTAATTACTTTATCCGTTCCGAAGAAACCGCCAAGAGCCATTACTGATTCACCTGTATTAATTATAATATCTGAAGCATATCCATTCGTAGATGAAGTTACAAGAATATACTTTTCATTGGTTTTATGACTTTTCAAAAATTCTGTAAGCTTTACATTGCTACTATTAGATCCATTCATAGCTCCTCCCATATTTGAACCACCCATTTCTTTTTTAGACATTAATGACAATCCAGCAGCTGGGAATGTTCCGGACACCTGATAAAATATGGCAGTAGAAGAACAAACTGTAGGTGCTACTAAAAGTCCAACTAAAGCTGTACTTACTAATATTTTTTTGAGTTTTATATTTTGATTTTTCATTAGATTGACAATAATGAGTATTACAGAGGATATAAAACATAAAGCTGACAATATTATCATTATAATTTTAGCAACATTTGATGTACTGTAATAATAAGATAATAACAACATTTGAGCTAATCCATCTACAATAAGTGATACTGGTAAAATCCAAGATTTCCATCCACCCTCTTTATAAAGCTGCCACATTGATACAATACCAATTCCTGTTAATGCTGCAATTGGTGCTGAAAGCATAGTTAAATAGTAAGGGTGAAATAATCCTTTAGTGAAGCTGAAATATATAAATTCAGGTAATAACCACGTAAACCATAATATTAATGATAATTTTCTTTTATTATCAAAAGGATTATTTAATTTTTCTTTTATTGCTGCTGCTGCAAATCCCAATATAGCAAGAGGTAAAAACCAACTTATTTGATCTGATAAACTATTACTTAAAAAAAGCCTTGTAATACTGGATTTCTCACTGCCACCAAAGGTTCCTCCACCTCCATTGCCTCCTTGACCTCTTTTTCCACTTGGACCTTCCTTACCATCTTGAGGAGGTGCCATTCCCCCTTGTCCTGGACCTGGGCCTTGGCTAGGAAGTGCTTGCATTTCACCACTGCCATTTTTAGATTGTGATGGACCTTGTCCACCGCCTCCAGGATTACCCCCACCTGAAGTTTTAGAACCACTAAGACCCAACCTCTCTAATCCATTATGTCCAATTATAAGTTCCATTTCTGTATTATTTGTACTACTTCCTACATAAGGTCTATTTGCTGATGGTATTAAATCTACAGCAAAAGCCCAAGAAAATGAAACTAATAATAAAATAACTGAAGCTAAAGTTAGATGTACTATTCTCTTTTTTATAGAAACTGCATTAGAAAGTAAATAAGTCATATATATGGATGGCACTATCATATATGCTTGAAGCATCTTTATATTAAAACCAACACCTACTATTGCTAAACTTATTAAAAGATATTTTAATTTTCCTTTTTCAGCAGCTTTAGAAAGAGCTACGCAAGCTAAAAGTAATGCTAAAACAAGTAAGTTATCACAAGTATTATTCCTACTTACCGCTACAAAAACTGGTGTTACTGCAAGACATAATGCTGAAATCAATCCTGCTGCACTTCCAAAAGATCTTTTAACAAGATAGTATATAATCCCAACTGAAATTACCCCAGCTAAAGCCTGTGGTAAAATTATACTCCATCCACTAAAACCAAATATTTTAGCAGATATAGCTTGAATCCAAAATCCTAAAGGTGGCTTATCAATAGTTACAAAAGATGCTGGATCAAAGGATACAAAGAAAAAATTTTTAAAACTCATGGTCATACTTTTTACACCTGCAGCATAATATTGATTTGCATATCCTTCTATATTTAGATTAGTAAAATTTAATACTGCAGATACTATTAAAATTAGTGCTAATCCAAATGTTTCTTTTGTAAATTTTATTTTTTTCTTCACTTTTAAATCCTCCTCAATTGAATATCCAAAGTTTATATGCAAGAAAGTTTGTTACTTGAGCTATTAAAGTAACAATTATTTTCGATACATATACATTAAAATTAAAGTGTTTTACTAACAGATTTATAACCAATATTGTAATTGTAAGGGAAATTAAGTTAACCACAATAAATTTCAAAAACTCATGAAATGTCTTCTTATTGGCATTTCTATCTTTAAACGTCCATCTTTGTTAAACATGAAACTGTTTGCCACTCCACAGCTGTATCCTATAGCTTGGCCTACAATATAATTTACTCCAAATAAACTGTGAAGCATTGTAAATATCATAAAATCTATGAGAGTATTTGCTACTCCTATAACAGAAAAACGGCTTAATTGTTTAAACTTTCCATGAAAAAAATAACTGGTTATATTAACTACTAATTTCATATTTTTTATCAACTCTCTTGTAATTTATTGTGCTGTCAATTATATAAATAGGTCTTCCTTTGCTTTCATCAAAAATTCTTCCAATATACTGTCCCATTATGCCAATGGTACCAAGCATTACTCCAAACATCATAAGATTAGTTGCTATAATCAATCCAAGGTTTATTATTTCTGTTCTCTTAATTATGTCTTTTATAATAACAACAACCGTTGAAATCATTCCTACTAAAAAAGCTGCGCCTCCAAGGTATCCAGCAATTTCAAGTGGTTTATATGAGAAAGAAGTTATACCATCAAAAGCTAGCTTCATCATTTTTTTCAAAGGATATTTAGTATCCCCAGCAAATCTCTCCTGTCTTACAAATTCCACATAAGTCTGCTTATATCCAACCCAGCTAACAAGTCCTCTTACATATCTATTTTTTTCAGGAAGTGCCACCATAGCATCGCATACCTTTCGGTCTATAAGTCTAAAATCTCCTGTATCTACAGGAATATCAATAATAATCATATTTTTTAATATCCTATAAAACATCTTAGCAGTAAATCTTTTTAAAAACGATTCCCCTTCTCTTTTTATTCTCTTTCCATATACAACCTCATACCCTTCCTTCCATTTTTCAATCATCTTTAGAATGACTTCTGGAGGATCTTGAAGATCTGCATCAATTACAATAGTGGCATCTCCCAATGCTAAATCCATTCCTGCTGTTATAGCAGCTTGATGACCAAAATTTCGCGAAAAGTTGATAAGTTTTATTTTTTCATCATTTCTACATATATTTTCTACCTTATCTCTTGTTTTATCTCTACTTCCATCATTTATAAATATAATTTCGTAATTTTCTTTAGTACACTCTATAACATTTTTTAATCTTTTATAAGTTTCATCAATAACAAGTTCTTCGTTATACAAAGGCACTATGACAGAATAAACTATTCTATTTCTCATTTATCTCACCTCAATCATTAATATATTTTTGCTGCATTTCACAGCTATGGCATTTTTATGCCTCCGATTCTCTTAAATCAAGATTTACTTGATATATGTATTTTAGCTTTAAATTGTTACAGTTTAATCACAGTTTAATCACAACTTAACTACAATATTAAAGATGAGTGTTAGAGTCAGATATGGGATAAAAAAATACCGTCAGCCAAAATGCTAACGGTAATGTTTTGTTAATTGATTTTGCTAATTATATTAATCTCCAATTAATTTTCTATGCAAATATCTGCCATAATTACTCCAATTATATTTCCATCTGAATCCTTAAAAGGTTCAGAGATTGTAATACAGTAATTATAAGTTGTATTAGAAATATAAGGTTCAGTAGAATATTCTTCTCCTTGAACAGCTTGTTTAAAATAAGGCCTGTATGTGAAATCATTACCTATATTGTTATTAACATTTGCAGATTTCATTATACCTTCTTTATCAATAAGTGATACTAACTCAAATTGGGTATATGTTTTAACTTTTTCTTTGAAAAAGTCTGAAGCATTGTCAATCCCTATACCCTGCTTATTTATATCCATATTGAAATTTTTAAGTATTTGGAGTCCTTCCTTCATTAAAGTTTTTTCCTTTTCACCAATACCAATATTTTTAACAAAGGCTTTTAATTTTTTATCAATATCATCAGCTGTACTATTCATTTTTACAACAAGCCCATTCATTTCATGCATTGAAGCAAGCTGTTCTTCACAAGATGCGGAAACCTCCTCAGAAAATGCCACGGATTCCTGTGTTGTCGATGATATTTCTTTAATGAGTTCCGTTACATTAGAAGTAATTTTCATTGTACTTTCTGCCAATTCATTAATTTGAGCTACCGCACTAAAAGTAGATTGTGTTGATTCTACAATTTTAGCAAAAGAGCTTTTTGATTCATCTGCATATTTTATATCCTTTTCTATTTCACTTACCTGATTACTTGTTTCCGATGTAATGTTTTCAATTGTTGAAGTAATGTTTTTAATTAATTCTTTTATTTCACCAACTGAAACAGATGATTGTTCTGCAAGTTTCCTAACTTCATCCGCTACAACTGAAAATCCTTTTCCACTTTCTCCCGCCCTTGCTGCTTCAATTGCTGCATTAAGTGCAAGTAAATTAGTCTTTTCACTAATATCAGTTACAACTTTAGTAATATTATTAATTTTATCTGCCTGGATTTTCAGTTGATTAACACTTGTTGCAAGATGTGTAGTGGTTTTACCTGTGTTATCCATTTTGACAATTAATTTACTGAAAAGTTTACTGTTTATTTTTACAATTTCCATCATTTCCTGTGCAACCACTTTAGTTTTTCCTGCTTGCTCCATAATTATTTTATTATTATCAGCCATTTTTTTTGCACTTTCTTCTGTCAAAATAGTTGCTTCTGATTGATGATTTGTCCCTTCTGCAATAGACTGCATTGAATTTGCTATTTCATTTGAAGCTTTCTCTGTATTTTTGGAACTACCACTGATTGTAAATGCAAGCTCTCTATTCTTATCAGATATCTCACCAATTTGACACAACACCCTTTTAGTGTTATTTATAATTTTATTTACATCTAAAGCAATTGTTTTTAAAATGCCTTCTTCCTTTACCCTTGTTGAAAGTTGGCCATCTGCTATATCTGTAATATTTTTTTTAAATGTATCAACACCTGCAAATATGTTATTAATGTATATTGTTATTATTATTAATATTAAAATAGTGCAGGCCATTGCAGTAACTGCAACCGCTATTACAATGCTTGGTCTAATTTTAGATAATATTTCATTTGTTTTTACCATAGAACTAAGCTCACTATTAACAGCACTTTTTACTAAAAAATTTGTTATATAGGATATTATTATACCTGATATTAAAAATCCAATAAAAAATGCACTTGTAAGTACTGTTATTATTTTCTTTTTCATAAGTTTTCTCACTCCTCATTTTATTAAAATTCATTTCTATAATATTCCAAACGTTTACATTATATCAAATTTGTTTGATATTGTAACCATTTTTTTCATATTTAAGTTAAGAAGTACATATATAGTAATATAACCCATGTGTTTACTTAATTTTTGCTCTATGCATTTTCTACATTTACTACATTATTCTATTAAAAACTGTACTTATGCTCTTATTTTTTAACATTCTCAATTCCTAAATAATTTAATATGTATTTGAATTATTTTATATACTTTCAAAAACAAAATTCCATATTTGACCTGAAAATGTATATTTTTCGAATTTTAAAAGGTTTTTTTAATGCTTTGTCGAATTATAATATTCTGCAATTAAATATTAAATTTTAGGAGGTACAAATTTTTGGAAATTAACAGCGAACTAGTAAAGAAGAATTCTTTACTAAGAAAATCATCAAGGGAACAATTAAAAGGTAATTGGGGTAAAGCAATATTATTATGTTTTATATTCTCACTTATAGTTGGATTACCTGGAGGTGCTAATGGCATTGCTAATACTAATGCTAATATTGGGTTAGCTGATCCTTCCGAGATCGTATCCGGAATGCTAGTGAAAACATCCATATCCACCATAATAACCTTAATACTATCTGCCCCGCTTACTTTTGGGCTTGCTTCATGCTTTATTAAACTTGTTAGAAAGGAACCTTTTAGGCTAGAGAATCTGTTTGATGGATTTCATCATTTTGT
The DNA here is from genome assembly GCA_964554365.1 of uncultured Clostridium sp. Lineage (GTDB taxonomy): Bacteria > Bacillota > Clostridia > Clostridiales > Clostridiaceae > Clostridium_AM. The sequence goes on from CAZKOJ010000003.1 coordinate 44,594, forward strand.
TTCTGCACTTGTATTAATATTATTACAATCTATATTTATACTTTTATGGTCATTACTTCTTATAATACCTGGAATTATCGCTCAATATAGATACCGTATGGCATTTTATATACTAAATGATAATCCTGAAATGGGTGCATTAGAAGCCTTGAGAGAAAGCAAACAAATGATGGTAGGCTATAAATGGAAGCTATTTTGTCTTGACTTTAGTTTTATAGGCTGGGCATTACTTTCCTGCCTTACTTTGGGAATAGGTCTTTTATGGTTAGTTCCTTATATTAACGCATCTATTGCGAATTTTTATCAAAATTTAAAAGATGCGTCTGAAACAAATTCTAATATAGAATAAAATATAAAACATCCATGTGCCAAAAGGTACATGGATGTTTTTATAAGCATAAAATATGTCTATTATAGACTATCTATAAAATTCTCCCACTCATTTAAAATTCCTAATTTTTTAAATTTTTTTGTGAAATGAGCTCTTAATTCTTCTCTTATCTCTGAACAATCGTCCATATTGTTCTTACGTTCAAAATATTCTCTAAGCAATTCATTCTCTTCTTTTGATATATAATAGCTAAAATTTTCATTGTTTTTTTCTAATCTTTCAAGTGTAATTGGACGATTTTTATTTTCCTCAATCACAACAATGGTAGATGCAGCGAAATCACCTAATCTCTTATGTTTCTTTGAGAAAAACATAAGTACCACACCTACGCCAAACATATCTATAAATAATCTAAATAGATTTCTTATGGCGGAATGTTTTAATGTTAGTGGCTGCCCATTATCTCTTATTGTTCTAAGTTTAAGAACTTTTTTCCCAAAAGTCTGTCCATTCATATTAAGTTCCATATAAATAAAATAGCCATAACTTATTAGCATACTTATAATTATTGCTATACCAATAATCCAACCATAATATTGCTCATAAAATTCAATTGAGAAGTGTTTTATAAGCAATATGGTAATAAGAAGTATTATATAAATTAAACTTTGAGCAGCAGTATCAATAAGTGCAGCCCCTGCACGTGAGGCTGCATCTGCCAAAGTATATTCCACTTCTATGTTTTCAGGGGTTGTAATTTTAATTTTTTTCATAATATCACTCCAATACATGTATACACAATTTAATACTAATCTGTTAAAATGGATATGAGGTGAAAGCATTGAACGAAGACAAATTTATTAGCACACATTCAAATACGTGGAAAGAACTTGAGGAACTCTATACAATAATCAATAAAAAAGGATTTAAAGTTCTACCTTCGAAAAAAGTGCAGAGTTTTTTATATGTTTTCAGGCAAAGCAGTCATCACTTAGCCTATGCTAGAACTCATTACCCTGAAAGTAATGTAGTAGACTACTTGAATTCATTAATTAGCAAATGCCATGCTCATGTTTATGCAGTAAAAAAAATATCACCTGGCAATTTTATAAAATATATATGCCGTGATTTTCCAAAACTTATAAAAGAATATCGCTGGTTTCTTATTGGCTCCTTTAGTTTCTTTATTATAGGTTTTATAGTAAGTCTACTAATGGTGCTATACAATGTAGATAACTCTAGTATATTCCTTCCTCCAAACTTAATAGAGGGCGTAAAAGGAGGAAAATCTGGAGGTGGAGAATGGAACTATCCTTTAATGTCTAGTTCTATTATGACAAACAATATCTCCGTTTCCTTAAGAGCCCTTGTTCTTGGCATAACACTAGGTCTTGGAACAATATATGTATTGTTTTTTAACGGAGCCCTACTTGGAAGTCTAACTGGTATTACTTATCTTTATGGTAATCCCACAAACTACTGGTCTCTTATACTTCCACATGGAATAATTGAGCTTACTGCAATATTTATTTCAGGAGCAGCAGGATTAATCATTGCTAAAAGCATGTTACTTCCAGGAGAGTATAGCCGTAAATCTTCATTAGTAAATGGTGCAAAAAAAGCATCTTCCTTAATTATAGGTGTAATATTTATGCTTATAATTGCTGGTATTATAGAAGGCTTCTTTACTCCACTTAAAATTTCTGCAGCAGTAAAACTTTCATTTGCCGCCATAACCGCAGTAATTTTAATATTATACTTCTCCACTCCCTACTTAAAAACAAATACTAAAAAATTGAAAAGCAACTTTTTTAATTAAGAGTTAAGAGTGAATAATTAAGAATTATGGATGATTTTCCTCTGCTAACGCTGTAGAAAATATAAAACATATTAAAAGATTTTTCTTAGAAAAATCATCCTTAACTCTTCACTCTCAATTCTTAACTCTTAACTAAAATTACCAGCAGTTCTGTTAACATAAGTAAACTTTCGTTCTTAAAAGCCCTATATTTTTAACAAGATTAGAAATAACTATAAATATGTTTGATTTTTAACATGAATATATTTATTTACTACTGCATATTCAAGATTTTCTCCAGTACATTCAAGACAAAAAATACCCTTTCTATTTAGGAGACTTATTATTTTACCCCTTTCACTTAAAAGTTCTAAGGCAACACCTTTATTAAACAAATCTTCCTGACTCTTAATATCTTGAGAGCTTATTTTTTCTATACTTTCATTTCTTATAAGCATCATAATCACCACATTGTTCCTTGAGATAATTGGAAGCACCTTAATCATGTTTTCTGCTTCCTCTACAGTATCAAAATCAGTAAACATAAACACAATACTTCTATGACGTTCCTTTTTCTTTAGATAATAAAATGCATCATCATAGTTAGAGGTTTCATTAGTATAATTAACATGATAAAGAGTTTCCAATATTTTACGCCTATGTGATATGCCTTTGCCAGGCATTATAATATTGTCTACCTTAGTATTAAATAGTAATAGAGCCGATTGATCTCCATTCTCATTCACTACATCTGAAAGCACTATTGCTGTATTTACTACCATATCAAGCTTTCTATATCCTCTAACGGTATAACTCATTGGTCTACCTGTATCTATAAGAATATGCACATGTTGATTTTTTTCTGGTTCATATCTATTTACAATTGGCTTATTAAGTCTAGCTGTGGCTTTCCAATTAATTTTTCTATACTCATCTCCATTTACATATTCTCTCAAGCTTTCAAAGGAACTACCTTTACCCATCATTTTTAAATTTTTTTGTCCCTGTTTTAACAATCGATTATTGCATATGCTCAATTTATATTTACGAAGATTTTTTAGATTAGGATATATCTTATATTCCCTATGTAAATTCACTGTGAACATCTTCATACAAAGCTTTAACTTTCCTTCACATTTTACATGTACATTTTGGAAAGTAAAAGCTCCACGCTTCTTTGGTACTAGAAAATATTTAAAAAGTTTTTTCTCATGCGGCATAACTATACCACTCATAATCTTATTTTCAGTTTGAAAATGAAAATCTGGTATCTCGTCCTTAAGTTCTATATAAATCTTGTAATTATTCTTGTTATAAACCTGAAAACATATAGCTTCCTTTTCATATATAGATAAACTTTCTTCACTGCATCGCTTTATATCTATAGATGATTCTTCAGTAGATATAAAATAGTCTACTATTAAAAAACCTGCACATGCTAAATTGTATAATATAAATATAGTAAGTGAATTGTTAATAAATCCACCTAAAACAAGCAGTACAATTCCAAAGGATAATAGATATATAAATCGTCTAGTAATACTCAAAGTTATCTCCTTTCTCTCTATCTAGGTACTTTTACCTTGGAAAGTATATCTTTTAGTACCTGTTCCCCTGTGACTCCCTCAAGCTCTAATTCTGGCTTCAAAATTATACGGTGTCTAAGCGTTGATATTGCCATCTTCTTTATATCCTCGGGGATTACATAATCTCGTCCAAAATAAGCCGCACAAGCTTTAGAACATTGAAGCAGGGAAATTGAACCTCTTGGGGAACTTCCTATTTCAATAGTAGGATTATTTCTAGTTTCTGAGTTTATATTTACTATATATTCCATAAGAGCATCATCTATTTTAACACTCTGCACTTCTTCCTTACATTTAATTATATCTTCAGCTGAGCAGATTGTTTCTATATTACACTTATGCAAATCGCTACTTAAAAATCCTTCATTATGACGTTTTAAAACTTCCTTCTCAGCTTCTAAGGAAGGATATCCTATAATGATTTTCATAAGGAATCTATCTACTAATGCTTCTGGTAATGGATATGTTCCTTCGTATTCAAGTGGATTTTGAGTTGCAAACACCATATAAGTAGATGGAAGTTTAATCATTTCTCCATCTATAGAAACAGTATTCTCTCCCATTGCTTCTAAAAGTCCTGCTTGAGTTTTAGGAGGCGTTCTATTAATTTCATCAGCTAGAAGAAAATTAGTAAAAATAGGTCCTTTCTTTAATTCAAATTCTCTAGTATCCATATTAAATATTTTTGTACCAGTCACATCTGCTGGCATTAAATCAGGTGTAAATTGAATTCTTTTAAAATCTAAGGAAAGTGTTTTTGACAAAGTTTTAACCATTAAAGTTTTTGCAAGACCTGGTACTCCCTCTAGAAGAACATGTCCTCCTGAAATCAAACTTATTAATGATTGTTCTATAAGTTCATCTTGTCCTACAATAACCTTTTTTAATTCTACGCTTATTTTTTCCATAAGATTTTTTACTGTGGTGTTTTCAGATCTTTCCAATATAAATCTCTCCTCCTCTTTAAAATGTTAGTTAGCTGCTCTATTATATTCACTATTTGAATATATTCCTTTGCTTTTAATTTTAACTTTCCATTATTCATAAACTCATATACTTTTTTAGCCTTACTTGCCTGTGGAAGTTTTTCTCTTTCCCAATACTCTAACCAATCATCATTAGAATAATTAATTTGCTTTAAAAAGCTTTTATAATAATTTTCAGCCATTATATCTAAGCATTTTGCTTGTCTGTAAAGAGATGCTGCTGAGTATAAATACTCATTTTCACTTCTTTCCTCTTCATCATATAAAGGCATTATTTTTCCGAAGCGTTTACCCTTATAGTATAAAAATGCACATAAAACTATAATAAACTGATAAATTATATATTTAATTTCCATAGGTATAGAATCCCACAATGACTTCTTATCTGCTGATGCAAATAAATGTGCTTCATTAAAATATATTTTTTTATAGTTATGGCTGTTTATTTCCTTAAGTAATGCATAAGCTTTACTTGTGTCTTTTGTAAGAGTTTTATTTGTTACATAATTAGCATTCAAACTAATGATACTACCTTTATTATATTTGTATATTTTAAAATTACCTTTTACTTTAGGGCTCCTATCATATTCAGTAAGCAAACTATTTTCTGTGGTAAGATATACTAATATACCGCCATCATTCACCCAATTTTTTATTTCTGAACCATTCACATCAAAGTTTCCACCTTGAGCTGCAATCTGTATACTACCATTATCATAATTTTTTACAGAGTTTAGAGTTCTATCTACTGGTAAGTTAAGCTCCTTTAAAGATTCAAAAAACACGCTATAGCCTGTTTGTGATTTATTTTCTACAGAATAAGAGGGCATTTGGTTATTCATTCTACTTGAAGCGTAGAATGCACCGCAAAGGAAAAGAGGAATAAGTATAACAAATAATTTTATTTCTTTATTTCTTTTTATTTTCATAAATTATCACTCCACTCCACAGCTCATTTACACTATTACTCCAATTTTCGTATGCATTTCTTTCACATAGTTTATGACCATACCAAGAAGAATTAAAAATACTTATTAAACATTGAAAAGTTGAAATCATAGAAAAATTATTTTTCTTTAAGTAATTGTTAATCTCTTCATTAGTCTTAGTTTCATCAAGGTAAAGAATATTTTTTTCATGCATTAAAAGTAAAAGTGCGATGAAATCATATCTAATAGCTTCTCTAAAATCTCCTTCTTTTTCAAAACTGCCTGCTTTTCGTCTTAAACTATTAGGAGTAGTTTTATCATCAATTCTTTCTCCCAAAATTTCTTTCAACCTTGTATCTTTTTTTAATATCTTACCTACTTTTATAATTGCAATTACTATTATTGCAAAAATAACTAACAACCCAATAATCATAAACACTACAGCGAGCTTATTTGATATTGAATGTGCCGATTCCACATTTGAAAACACATTATGAAACATTTTTGAAATTCTCTCTGCTAGTGTTTTTTTAATCATTTCTATAAAATTTTCCAGGTTGCTTTTCAAATGACTATATTCAGGATGCTGGAGTATATTGTATATAGCTTTGTCAAATTCAGATTTAGATGGATTTATTATACTAAGCAGCATCACTTTATTGCTCCCTTTCATCATTTCTTTGTATTTTCTTTAGATTTAGAACTATGTCATACCCTTCCTTTTTATATCTTTGATTAAAATACATATTACACATCATTATAGTGCTTATAGGCGAAATAACCAACCATATCAGTATGTTTACAGGCCACTGAGCATATGTATAGCTCATAGTCATAAAATCAGTATAGTTCATTGGCATATTTAAAAACTTAATAATTAAATATACTATACTTAAAATCATACCTATAAAACTATTCAAAGAAATTTTCACTGCAAAAACTGTTACACTAAACAATATAACAGATCCAAATATTTTCCAAAAATCATTTTTAACCAATTCATAACTGCGTTTCAAAGCTGAAAAGGCATGTTTTTTTTCTATAGCAGCCGCATTCAGTGAAAAACAAATAAAAGTTATATATGACAAAACTGTCATAATTACTGCTATCATCATGGCTATTAAAATAATTATTGCTGTTACATTTTTTATTTTGCTAATACCATATGTAATTGTTACATAACTAATAGAATATTTTAGTCCTTTAAAAATAAAATATGATACTGCACCAAAAATACATATAACCGGGATAAATAAAATTAAAGCTATAAGTACAATGCTGAAAACTTTTAAAACACTTTTAAAAGAAATTGATATAGCATCATCTGCATAAGTCTTTTCACCTAAAAAATCTTGACTTGCAATCTTAATCAAGCCTATATTATAGGTTAAAACAAAAGCAAAAACAAAACAGCCCAATAAGCCAGAAAATATACTAGGCAGTACAACACTTCCTGATAAAATCTTATGTGTCACCGCTCCTAAAATAGCTACAATAATAATTAAGATAATAGCTGCAATACCACAAATCACACCATATCCTAAAGTAAATAAAAGTATAGTTTTTATATATTTTCTCAGAATATCAATAGATTTATCCATTATTTCTGAAAGACCCATTAAACCCATACTCGACCTCCTTAAACCAATAAATTTGTATTTTACATATGTACAGGTTAATATGTAAACTCTATATATGTCAAGAAATTTTTCCCTTTTCATCTATAAATCTACTAAATTGAGATATCACCTAATAAATTAGCTATTTCATCTAACATTTTTTGTAATTACTCTAAATTAATGCACAAAAACCCCCAAGATAAACAAATGGAGGTTTTTGCATATTTTCTATGAATTTTTCTTTAAACTTCTTCTATACTTACTACATCATAACCTGCATCTTCAACAGCAAATTTTATATCTGCATCTTTAACCTCTTCATTAATTTCAATTATTGCTGTTTTTGCTTCTAAGTTAACATCTACGCTAGTTACATTCTTAAGTTCCTCTAGCGCAACCTTAACGTGGTTAACACAATGTCCGCAGCTCATACCTTCAACTATAATTTTCTTTTTCATTTTTTATTTCCCCTCTCTTTTATGAAATATTTATTGTTCAGGCTTAAAGCCTTTCAACCTTAAAGCATTAGTTAACACTGATACAGAACTTAAGCTCATAGCTAGTGCTGCTATAATTGGATTTAAAAGTGGTCCTCCAAAGATGTATAGAACTCCCATGGCTACTGGTATACCTAATACATTGTAACCAAAGGCCCAGAATAAATTCTCTTTAATATTTCTTATGGTTTTCTTACTTAATTGTATAGCTGTAACTACATCCATTAAGTCACTTTTCATAAGAACTATATCTGCTGATTCCATAGCTACATCTGTACCTGAACCTATTGCTATGCCTATATCTGCTTGCGCTAGTGCAGGCGCATCATTTATACCATCCCCTACCATAGCTACTTTTTTGTTTTCCCCTTGAAGCTTCTTAACGGCCTTTGCTTTATCTCCTGGCAATACTTCTGCAAGTACTCTATCTATACCAACTTGTTTTCCTATAGCTTCTGCTGTTCTCTTATTATCTCCCGTTATCATAGCTACTTCTATACCCATTTGATGCAGCTTTTCCACAGCTTTCTTACTATTTTCCTTTACTGTATCTGCTACTGCAATTATGCCTGATAGCTTTTCTTCCACAGCTATATACATAGGTGTTTTGCCTTCATTTGCTAGTGTATGAGAATTTTCTTCAAATTTATCTAATGCTATGTTTCTTTCATTCATAAGTTTTTTGTTTCCTAAAAGTATTTTCTTTTCATCTACCACAACTTCTATTCCATAACCTGGAATTGCTTTAAATAAACTTACTTTTTTAAACTCTAAACCTTTTTCCTCCGCACTTTTTACTATAGCATCTCCTAATGGATGTTCTGAGCCCTTTTCTGCCGAGGCAGCTATTTGAAGTAAATATTCTTCATTTAGATCTCCTGCTGTAATTATATCTGTAACTTTAGGCTTTCCTTCTGTAATAGTCCCTGTTTTATCAAAAACCACAGTTTGTATTTTGTGAGCTGTTTCTAATGCGCCTCCACTTTTTATAAGCACTCCATACTCAGCACCTTTTCCTGTACCTACCATTATAGCTGTAGGAGTAGCTAGCCCAAGTGCACACGGACAAGCTATTACTAGCACTGAAATAAATATAGTAAGTGCAAACACTCCTGTTTCTCCATACATATACCATGAAGCAGCTCCAATTACCGCTAAAGCTATTACTACAGGTACAAAATAGCTGGATATAACATCTGCCATTTTAGCTATAGGCGCTTTAGAACCTTGCGCTTCTTCTACTAATTTTATAATCTGAGCTAGTGCTGTATCCTTTCCAACTCTTGTAGCTTTATATTTTATGGAACCATTTTTATTTATACTTGCACCTATAATTTTGTCTCCTGCAGCCTTTTCCACAGGTATACTTTCTCCTGTAAGCATGGACTCATCTACTGAAGTAATTCCTTCCACCACTTGCCCGTCTACAGGAATTTTTTCTCCTGGTTTTACTATTACTACATCACCAACTTCTACTTCATCTATAGGAATTTCCATTTCAACATTATTTCTTACTATAGTAGCTGTTTTTGGCGTAAGACCCATAAGTTTTTTTATAGCCTCAGAGGTTTTTCCTTTAGCTACCGATTCTAGATACTTTCCTAAAGTTATAAGAGTAAGTATAACTCCTGCTGATTCAAAATATAATTCATAGTCTACATTTCCATTTAAAATTTGATACACTGAAAAACTACTGTATAAAAATGCTGCTGATGTACCTATTGCTATAAGTGAATCCATATTAGGGCTTTTTCTAAATAAAGATTTAAAACCTATTGTAAAATATTTTCTTCCTACAAATATAACTGGTATAACAAGCATGAGTTGTACTATTGCAAAAGGTTTTGGATACAACATAGGATCTATAACTTCTGGAAGCACATAGTTTAACTTTTCTGCTAACATAGGCCCCATGGCTATTATAAGTAACGGCACCGCAAATATTGCAGATATTACAAATCTATTCCATAAACTCTTTATTTCTTTTTCTTTTCTTTCCTTATCCTGGTCTATACTAGTTTCTTCTTCTACTGCTTTGTATCCAGCCTTTTCTATTGCTGTTTTTATATCAGCTACTTTTACCTTAGAAATTTCAAAGTTTACATTTAGTTTCTCAGTTGCAAAATTTACATTAGCATCTATTACTCCATCTAACTTTTTAACAGCTCTTTCTGCTGCTTTAGCGCAAGCTGCACAAGTCATTCCTTGTATTTTTAAGGTTTTATTTGAACTTGGCACTAAAGCCTTATATCCTGCTTTTTCTATCTTTTCTTGTATCTGTTCTATTGTAACCTTTGAATCATCAAAACTTATATTTAAATTTTCTGTAGCAAAGTTTACATCAGCTTCTATTACTCCATCTAACTTTTTTGAAGCTCTTTCTACAGCTTTAGCACAAGCTGCACAAGTCATTCCCTCTATTTTAAGTACTTTATTACTCATACCTTTTCCCTCCCCTTAGACATCTCTGAGTTGTTATTTTTTCAGGTGCCTTATCAATCTTTTAATAATTTAGAAAGCAAGTCTATTATTTCATCTATCTTCTGCTCTCCAGCATCATGGATAAATGCATCCTTTACACAATGATTAAGATGTTGTTTTAGTATAAGCAAATTTGCTTTCTTCAAAAGAGATTGTGCTGCTACTATTTGATTAGATATATCCATGCAATATCTTCCATCTTCTATCATTTTTATTATGCCCTCAATCTGTCCTTTTGATGTTTTTAATGATTGTAGCGCCTTTTTCTTTTCTTCGTTCATAAATTTCCTCCCTCCACCCCTGGGGGGTGGTATATGTTTTGTTAAAAAGCTATTGAACTAACTAGTTTCAATAGCTGAAAACTACTATACATATATTTCTATAATATTATTATATCAGTTTTATAATATATTTACTATACCTATTTTAAGGGAGTAGTCTGAAAATTTATAAAGAATGCATAAATTTGTATTATTTATTTAATTTAAAAACTTTTATAATTTGGTCAGGATTTTTTCCCATACCAGTATTGTCATCTCCAGCTTCTTTAAATATCCAACCTGTGTCTTGTAATTTTTTAACATCCAATCCAGCCTTAACAAGAGGCTCTGCTTTAATTACAAAAGTCATATCTGCATCATTTAAACCAATCTTTTCTGTCCATTGTACCTCATTTCCTTCTTCCATCGTTAATCTATAATGCTGTTGTTCTTTGTGATATTTAACTAATTTAGAATCTCCATTTAAAAGTCTTCTAAAAGCATCTTCTGATCCATTAGAATTTTCTTTCTTATCACTTACATTATACGGCTTAATTAAAAGATTAGGTAAGTCAACGCCTTCATCTCTTCCTGCAGGTTTAAATAACCACTGATTTTTGTCTAACTTATTAACATCTAATCCTGCCTTTATTAAAGGATCTGCTAACATTACCATTGCAAAGTCTGCTTTATTGGCTGAAGTATCCTTTGTCCATTCAAACTTCTCACCTGTAGGCATTTTAAATCCCCAATGAGACAATGCTTTATGAAAGCCTTTTTTGTCTGGATAAGTTTTTACTATAGTATTAAATGAATTAATGGCTCCTTCCGTTTCATTATTTTTTGTCTCTGATGCCCTGCCACATCCTGCTAATGATAAAACAGAAATTGATAGAATCAAAGCTGTTACTATTCTCTTTGTTCTTTTCATAAAATCTAAATCCTCCCTATTATGTTCTTATGTTAATAGTACAGTTGTAATATAAAGATTTTATGAAGAAAAGTAAAATTCAGATGAAATTATATAAATTCCATCTGAATTTCAACTTAATTTTTATGTGATGGTGTCAAGACCCCATCTGAAATCAATAACTCTATTTATAACTTGTCCATATAAAAATATGTATGTATTCTTATTTTACTCTTCTAGCTGTTAAATAATCGCCTCTGCCAAGAGTTGAAATTTTAATTACGTCTCCTGTGTGAGGTGCATGTATGTAACTATCATTACCTACGTAAATTCCCACATGATGAGGGTTGCTTGATGTACCAAAGAACACTAAATCTCCTGGTTGAAGATTATCTCTTGATACTTGAGTTCCATCATTTATTTGATCAAAAGTAGTTCTTCCAATTGATACGCCAAAGTGAGCATACACATATTGAGTAAATCCAGAACAATCAAAGCCCGGGTTAGGTGAAGTTCCACCCCAAACATAAGGAGTTCCTAAAAAGTTTGAAGCATATGCTATAATATTGTTGCTGCTTATACTTGCTGATCCTCCTCTAGATGGATTAACTTTAGGAGCTTCTTTTCTTATATCCGCCACTTGCTTTGCTGCACTGTTTACTGCCGCTTCACTTTTTGCTGCAGCTTCACTTTTTTTAGCCATAGCATATAATTTTTGTTTGTTTTTAGCTTCTGCTATTAACTTTTTTTGTTCTTCTTTGTTTTTATTAAGATTCGTTAACTTCTTTTCATTGTCTGACTTTAATGCTAGTAATTTATTGTTTTCACTAATTAAGGCTTGTTTTTTTGTATTGATGTCTTTTTGTTTAACCTTAAATTTTTCTATAACTTTTTTATCATAGTCTATAACTTTCGTTACTACATCAACTCTTCCTATGAAGTCCCCAATTCCCTTTGAATCTAGCAATACACTTAAATATCCCTCTGATCCATTTACATACATTGCTCTTATTCTTTTATTGAACAACTCTTGTTCATTTTTTATGTTTTTTTCTGATTCCTTAAGTTTAACCTCTGTAGTTTTTATATCTTTTTGAGTTGTAGTTATTTTATTTTTGTTTTGTTCTATTTTATTTAGTACATCTTCTATCTGGTTGTCCAATTTTTCCATGTTCATTTCCATACTTTCAACCTGTACCTTTGGATCCTCACTGTTTGTTGATGATGGTTTTGCTGAAACTGCACCGTTAGTTGCTAAAATTATTAACAAGGTTGCTACAAATATTTTTGTTTTCTTCATTATCATCACTCCTGTTTTTGTATATTATTACTGTTAATTTTTTGCCATTAAGACATTATAACATTATACACATTAAGTGTGTAGATTTTGTAAAGAAACTTTGAACATTCTGTTTACAAAAATATAAAAAAGAGGAGCTATAAACTCCTCTACATAGTAAAATGTATTGTAAATACAGCTCCCTTACCTAATTCACTTTCTACCTGAATACTAGCTGAATGCATTATTAATATATTTTTTACAATGGTAAGTCCTATACCACTGCCTTCTATTTTATTTCTACTCTTATCGCCTCTATAAAGTCTTTCAAATATGAAAGGTAAGTCTTCTTCACTTATTCCCATACCATTATCCCTTATACGGACAATTATTCCATTTGGGTCATCGGTAAGATTTACCCATATTTTTCCTTGTTCCCTAGTAAATTTCATTGCATTAGATAAAAGATTAATAAATACTTGCTTTAACTTGTTAATGTCACCCATTATTTCATAATCTTTATTTGGCCTCACATTAAAAATAAGTTCTATATTTTTCTCTTTTAAAAGTAATGAAAAATCTTCACACACAGAAGTTAATAGCTGTTCTAAAGAAAATTTTTCTTTATTAAGTAAACCTTTTTCTTCTTCCGTTTCTACTTCTTTTAATACATTCAAATTATCCAAAAGTTTACTAAATCTAATAACCTCTTCATTAAGGGATACAAGTCCCTGTGAAGTTATTGGAAAGATTCCATCAATCATAGCCTCTAAATTATTTTGTAGTATATTTAAAGGCGTCCTTATTTCGTGAGATATATCAGATACTAGTCTCTTTCTAAGTTGCTCTTGTTGTTTAAGTTTTTCACCTAATGAATTTATACTGTTTTTTAAGTTTTCTAACTCTACTATATCTGTTACTTCAGTATATCTTGCGCTATAATCTCCCCCTGAAAGACATACCGATACATTTGACACCCCTCTTATAGGTCTAGAAAATTGTTTTGAAATACGAAGGCTTATTAATATAACTATGATTAAAGTTATAAATATACTAATTCCTATACCTTTATTTACAGAGTTTTTAAAATTCAAGTCTTCTTTTGACATTAAAACTGATGAGTATTGACCTATTCTAACATAACCTACAATTTTATCTTCATATTTAATTGGGAAGTCATTTGAATTATAAACTCCATCACTCTCACTTCTCATTATTGCCATATGGTCTTTTGCTTTAATATCATCAGGGTTCATTGTCCATATTAAAATTTTATCTTTATCTAAAAGGCTTAAACAGTAATTACTCATATAGGCTTCATGTCTCATTTCTACTCCAGAATTTTCCGTCCATTTTTTGTCTCTTTTATATATTTCTTTAAAATATTGCACTAATCTTTCATTTCTTTTATTTTGGGTATCCACCATATACTTATTAAATTTATAATTTATAGTAAAGTTAACAAATAAAAATGTAATCATTGTGGCCATAATAGAGCAAATTAAAATTATAATACTTAATTTTTTTCTAATAGAATACATTAACTTTCACCACCAAATTTATATCCTAATCTAGTTACAGTTAAAATATAAGCAGGATTTCTACTATCTTGTTCTATTTTCTTTCTAATATTTTTTATATGCACATCTACAGTTCTATCAAATCCTTCAAAATCTATTCCAAAAACCTTTTCTATAAGCTGATCCCTACTAAGTACCCTTCCCTTATTTGCTGCAAGAACATAAAGAATATCAAATTCATTTGGAGTTAAGGCCACTTCTTTTCCTTTAACCATTAAAACTCTACTTTGTTTATCAATTTGAAATTCTCCACTATTAAAGGATAAAATAGACGTTTCATTTTCACCTAGTCTCCTAAATAAGGCATTAACTCTAGCAGTAAGTTCCCGTGGACTTACTGGCTTTACTAAATATTCATCTGCACCTATATTTAAACCTTCTATTCTGTCATTTAAAGTTGATTTGGCAGTAAGTATAAAAATATGTACCTGTGATATTTCTCTTAAAGTTTTACATACCTGTTCTCCTTCAATGTCTGGAAGCATCAAATCTAATAATACCAATTTAAAATCTATAGAATTAAACAATTTTATTCCTTCTAAACCACTTGCAGTACAGTAAACTTTATAGCCTTGTTTTTCTAAATAAGCCTTTATAACACTAGATATTTTTTCTTCATCCTCTATTACTAAAATATTATTCATAAAATCACCTCAACTAATATAAAATTTGTGGAATGTAAACTACAGATAAATAAAGTTTTACTTCATTTATCTGTATCTTAACACATGTATAATAATATATTCCTATTAACCATATCATTTATATTTGAAGTTTTTATGAAGATTAAACTTAAGTTAAAATCTCATTATAAACAGAGTTCTTGATTTCAGGTCAGGTTTGAGTGTTAGTGTGGTACTAATCAGATAAATTTTCAAAATAAAAATCCATATTCAAACGAATACGGATTTTTTATGTAATATTTTAAATTTATTTTACTCTTCTACCTGTTAAAAAGTCACTTCTATTGAGAGGTGAAACTTTAACTGAGTCACCTGTATGAGGCGCATGAATATACATTCCATTTCCTGTATATATACCTACATGATGAGGATTGCTTGAACTTCCAAACAAAACAAGATCTCCTGGTTGAAGCTGATCTCTAGATACAGCACTACCATCATTTATTTGTTCGAAAGTAGTTCTTCCAAGTCCAATACCAAATTTTGCAAATACGTATTGTGTAAATCCTGAACAATCAAAGCCTGAAGGAGAAGTTCCTCCCCAAAGATAAGGAGTTCCTATAAAACCATATGCATAACTAACTATAGCGTTACTTGAAGCAGAAGGTGTAACTGAACTTGATCCTCTTGATAAGCTTGTCCTAGATACTGCCGATGCATATACCTGTTGTTGCTTTTTTGATTCAGTTATTAATTTTTTTTGAGCTTCCTTATCTGCATTAAGCTTGACAAGTTTTTTTTCATTGTCTGATTTTAACACTAGTAATTTGGAATTTTTTTCATTTAAGCTTTTCTTTTCTGCATTAATCTTTTGTTTTTTATTATTCAAAGAAGCAATTGCTTTGTTGTCAAAATCCATCACTTTTTTAATAGCATCCAATCTCCATGCAAAATCACCTAAATCTTTTGACTCTAGAATAACTTGTAAATATCCATCTGATCCATTTATGTACGCTGCTCTTACTCTTTTTCTAAGTATATCTTCGCGTTCTTTTATTCCAGTGTCATTATCTTTTAATTGTTTTTCTAATGATTTTATATCATTTGCAGTTTTAGCTATCTCTTTTTTATTATCTTCTGATTTTTTTAATGTACTTTCTATTTCGTTGTCCAACTTTTCTATGCTCACATTAACAGTACTATCTTTAGATGCTTCACCTGATGATGGTTTTGCTAAAACTGAAGTTCCCATTAAAAGTATGGTGGCTAAAGTTGCAGTAACAAATTTTGCTATCTTCTTCAATAATATCTCCCCTTTGACTTTGTTTTTAATATTTTGACTTAAAATTCAGTCAATCTTGAATATTATATCATAAAATGGCAGAATAAAAAAGTTTTATTAGAAATTTTGTATAAAAAATTGTATTGCCTTCTAAGTATAATTTCACCTAGAAGGCAATGTAACTTGCTATTTTATTGATATCGCATTTACAGGACACTGATCCTCTGCTTCCTTTGCACTCTCTTCTACCTCTGCTGGAACTGCATCTTCTATTGCTTTTGCTTTACCATCATCATCCATTTCAAACACTTCTGGACACACTGATGGACATATTCCACATCCTATACAAGTATCTTTATCAACATAAGCTTTCATAATTATTTTTCCTCCTTTAGGTTGTTATTTTTAAGCTAAGTAAGTTCTAGTTATAACTAAAAGCTTAATTTCAATAGCTCTCATTTATTTTTCCTACTTTTCAAATTTCAATACATAAACTTAATTATGGATTGATTTTTCTAGCATATCCAATAACTCATCAAATCTTTTTATAGTATCTTCTAAAGGTTTAGGTGTAGTCATATCCACTCCTGCCTTTTTTAATACATTTATAGGATAGTCACTAGATCCACTCTTTAAAAAATCTTTATAAAGTTCTACTGCCATTTCTCCATTTTGCAATATTTCTTTAGCAAAAGAGTGTGCTGCTGCATAGCCTGTAGCATACTGATACACGTAAAAATCTCTATAAAAATGTGGAATTCTTGCCCACTCTATATCTATTTCCTTATCTATAATCATATCTGGTCCAAAATATTTTTCATTTAATTCATGCCAAATCTTAGACAAATCTTCTCCAGTAAGAGGTGTTCCATTTTCTATGCTTTCATGAGTTATTTTTTCAAATTCAGCAAACATAACTTGCCTAAATACAGTAGTTCTAATTTGCTCTAATTCTTGATTTATAAGATAAAGTTTTTTATTTTCATCCTTTTCATTATTAATCAAATAGTGTATTAGTAAACTTTCATTAGTAGTTGAAGCCACTTCTGCACAGAACAGAGAGTAATCAGAATATATATATGGTTGAGTTTTTCTTGAATAATATGAATGTATAGAATGGCCCATTTCATGTGCTAAGGTAGACATGTCTGTAGGCTTGTTATCATAATTTAAAAGAACATAAGGCATAGTATCATAATCCCCTGTAGAATAAGCGCCTCCCCTTTTTCCTTTGTTTGGATATATATCTACCCATCCATCATTTATTCCTTTATTAAATATATTTAAATACTCTTCTCCTAAAGGTTTCAAGCCTTCCTTTACTGTTTTTACTGCATTTTCATACTCTATATTTTCTTTTGGAGTATCTATTACAGGAACATATAGATCATACATGTGAATTTCTTGAAGTCCTAAAAGCTTCTTTTTAATGTTAATATATCTATGCAGAGACTTTAAATTTTCATTTACAGTATTCACCGTATTATCATAAACCTGTAGTGGGATATCATTTGGTTTTAACGAACATTCCATTGAACTTTTATATTTTCTAGTCTTAGATATAAAAACAAAATTTTTTATATTAGAAGTAAGAGATGCAGCTATAGTGTTTTTATACTTTTTATAAGTATTAAATAAAGCTTCAAAAGCTTCTTTTCTAACTTTTCTATCCTTGCTTTGTATAAAACTTGAGTAGTTTGCATCTGTTAGCTCTACATCATTTCCATTTTCATCCTTTATTATAGGAAAAGTCATATCTGCATTAGATAGCATACTATACACTTTTTCTGGAGCTTCTAAGCAATCTGATACTGAGGCTATAAGTTCTTCTTGCTCTTTACTTAAAGTATGAGGTTTCTTTTTTAAAATATGTTCTAATAAAAATTTATACATACTTAGTTCTGGTACATTTTCTACAGCTTTATCTATAGTATTTTCTGGCAGGCCCAGCATTTCTGGAATAAAAAATGCCTGCATACTTCTTATTTCTGCAACATAAGCGAATATCTTATCCTTTATAATCTGAAAAGTTGGATTTGCAGTATCTTCATCACTTTTCATATGTGCATAAACAGCTAATCTCCCTGTAAGCCTTGACACTTTTTCATCTAAATTAAAATATTCTAAAAGCATTTCCCCTTGAACTAATTTACCTTCATATTCGCAAAGCTTTGGTGCCAAAGATTTTAGCTCTTTAAAATCCTTTTCCCAGCTTTCTAAATCTTCATATATTTTATCTACCTTCCATTTATACTGTTCTGATATTTCTTCACGAGTTTTTAGTTTTTTAATTT
Source organism: uncultured Clostridium sp. (assembly GCA_964554365.1). Taxonomy (GTDB): domain Bacteria; phylum Bacillota; class Clostridia; order Clostridiales; family Clostridiaceae; genus Clostridium_AM. Next base: position 63,049 of record CAZKOJ010000003.1, read on the forward strand.
CACTCACTCTAATCCCACCTATTCATCATATTACTTATATTTTTTAATAATATTCATATTTTTATGCATTGATTGTATAGATAATATGTATTCTTGAATTATATCACAATTTAAATATTCTATTACTTGTTTATAAGTATCAATCCTATAATGCAAAATACTACTCCTAATATTTTATTTAAACGCATCATGATTGACATTAAAAAAATAAGTTATATATGACGATAAAAACAAATCTTACATTTTAAACTATAAAATAGAGAATTTATTTTTATTGTTATAATAATTTTTCCATAATGGTTATATTTACAAATTTACCCCGTAATATACCTTGATTCCCATAAGTTCCAACTTCTCTAAAATTTAATGATTTGTAAAGTCTTTTTGCTATTTCATTATAATCTATTATTGTTAAAACCATTTTATGAAACTCTTGTTGGCTTGCAACAGAAATAAGATAGTTCATTAGAATTTTTCCTAAACCTTTTTCTCTACATTCTCTTTTTATGTAAATGGACACATCTCCAACTCCGCTATAACAATCTTTTGAACTAAAAGGATCTAATGCTGCCCATCCACAAACATTTTCTAGTTCATCCTCAATGACTACTACCTTATATCTTTGAGTTCTATTTAAAAACCACTTTTTCATTTCACTACGTGTTCTTAACCTTGTTTCCATAGTAGCAATTCTATCTTCTATGCCTTCATTGTATATACTAGTAATAAATTCCATATCCTCCAGATCACACATTCTTGTAATGTAACTCATTAAATTCTCCTCCAATTATTTTATTGCTTTTATATATGCTCCAGCAAATTAACCATTAAATAAATTAAATCAACTAAATCTTTATTCTTCGTAATATCTTTAGTATAAATGTTATTTGAATTTTTTTCCATATTTTTTCCAACTAAACATATCGCATTTTTGGACATAATAACACATATATATGCATAATAACATATATAATTTTATCGTTTAAAACCATATATTCTGTATAGTTTTAAACAAACTCTATATTATTTTTTATATAGTCCATTAATATACTTTTATATATAAGTCTTATATTTTTTTCAAAAAAACACTTGCTATTTTAACTTCACCATGGTATACTAATATAATCATCACAAATAACAAATAAATATTACTTATCAATATTTATTATTATTAGGATGATTTTGTATAATAAAACAAATTCAAAATTGATTTTTAAGGGAGGTATAAAATGAAGATGGAAATAATATTTGAAATTCCTATGGACGTTATTGAAGAATGTTTAGCATGCTTAGATTAATAATCTAATAATTTAAGAAGGGATGATTTAAATGAAAAAGTCAAACAAGGATCTGGCTAAGAATTTAAATTTCACTATTGATGTTAACAAAATAGCTTTGAACTCTAGAAAATTTAACACTGATGAAATTTCTAGAGGAATAGGCGTTCACAAACCAAAAAAAGGTAAAGGTTCGTATACCCGTAAGAATAAACATGATGAATATTCTTATGGGTATAATTTTTTTTGCTTTTTTTATTTTTTAGATTAGATAAATTTTAATGATGCAATATGTTTCTTATTTTAATTTAAACTTTTTCAGTTTGTAATTTTTTTAAAGCTTCATCAATCGTCCCCCTGTCAAAGCCGACAATTATTTTTCCATCTATATTCACTACTGGGACTCCTTGTTGACCAGAAAGCTCTATCATTTCTTTCCTTGCTTCTTTATCGTCTCCTACGTTTACGTCTATAAATTCTATATTCTTTGATTCTAAATATCCTTTAACTTTTTTACACCATGGACATGTAGGTGTTGAATATACTTTAACCATTTTATATACCTCCGTACCTAATTATTTTAACATTTTAGATTTTTTCTTCTCTACTATATATCTTTCAGCCATTAAGCTTGCTACTGTTCCATCACCTGTAGCTGTAGTAAGCTGTCTAAACATCTTAGTCCTTACATCTCCAGCAACAAATACTCCCTTTACATTGGTTTCTGTAGTTTCTCCTGCTTCAATGTATCCATATTCATTAATGTTAATATACTCTTTAAATAAATCTGTTTTAGGAATCATACCTATATATACAAATATTCCATGTACTTTTATTTCTGAAAGTTCTTTAGTTTTTAAGTTTTCTATACTAATACCTTGAACTTTTCCTTTTCCTAAAGCATGTCGTATTTCAGAGTCCCATATTACTTTTATCTTAGGATTTTTAAAAAGCTCTTGTTGATTTGATTCATCTGCTTGAAAATTATCAAATTGATGAATTACTGTAACACTTTTAGCATATCTAGATAAAAAAATAGCTCCTTCTACTGCTGAGTTTCCTCCACCTACTACCGCAAGGTCCTTACCTTCATACATTTGACCATCACATATTTCACAATAATGAACTCCATTACCATGGAACTTTGCTTCTTCATCAATAGGAAGTTCTCTATGCTTAGAACCTGTAGCAATTATAACTGTATCAGGCTTATATATATATGTTTCTGTTTCCACTACTTTCTCATCATCAGTAAGTTTAACTGAAATTATTTTATCGAACTCATCTATCCTAGCTCCTAAATGCTGTGCTTGCTCGTAAAACTTATCTCCTAAGTCGCTACCGGTTATAGCTTTAAATCCTGGATAATTTTCAACTAAATAGGTATCTTTTATTTGTCCTCCAATTATCGCATCCTCTAAAAGAAGGGTATTTAATTTCAATCTACCAGCATATATTGCAGCAGTTAATCCTGCTGGTCCAGCCCCAATTATCAGTAAATCCAATTTTTTTTCTTCTTTTCCCATATATCTCACCAACTCTTAATTCAAACTTTGTTTTGAATAATAATTATTTATTAATAATTATTATACTTATATTGTAATAAAAATACTTTCTTCTGTCAACACAAATTTATAGTTAATTAAATGTATGTAATTATGTTTCCTATATAGCATAAATTTTAACCCAAAACTTTTAACCAGTATTTAAAATAAAAACTTGTTATTACATAAAATATGAAATGTTTAAAAAACAAAAATATCAATGAACTAAAATTTCATTGATATTTTTGTTTTTTAAATTTTAAATACTAGAACTTTAAATATGTGTTTCCATCTAAGGGTATTACTACTTGTAGTGGAGGCTTTCCACCTACAAGTCCTATTGCGTAAATGCTGTAAAACTTATTTGGATGAAGTCTTATATTAGGTACAAACAACACTACTCTATCTGTTCCTGCTACCCTTACATTAAAATTATAAACACCTGGAGGAATTTGCACATAATTTGTAACATCTCCATAGGCCACATTACTAAAAAGCACCTTTCCATTTGTTAACACCACATCTACTGGAGGAGCACCTGGAGATAAATGTGCAAATTTTACTTTAAGTCTCCCAGAAGCTAAAGGCTGTACAGGATCTTCTATAGCTTTTAGCGATATGTCTTTTAATCTTCCTATAGCTGCTAATGTAAATATTTTTTCTTCAGGTATAACTAACTGCGTATCTATCACTGGATTATTTTTAGTACCTGCTGCAAATACTCTAACTCTATATTTACCTCCTGGTACAGGCATGTATTCAGTAAAATTTCCAAACTTTAAATTCCTAGCTATAATAGAATTATTAGCATATACATCCACCGGTGGTGCATCTGGTGACGCATGAAATATTCTAATATAAGAAGGTATTGGTTTTACTCTAAAATTGCCATAACAATAAGGACAAACAAACATAAAATCACCCTTTTAATTGTTTACCTTATCATTATATGTAAACACTATTTTTTTGTTATCAATTTGTAACCATTAAAAGAAAAAATTCACGTATAATTGTTACATAATAGGGTTTAAAATATTATATAGAGGTGTTGCATGAAAAAGAAAAACAGTAGAAAAAAAAAGAATTTTAAAAACAGAAGAAGAAAAATCGTCTCAATTGCTGCCTTTTCATTTTTACTAATTAGTTTATGCTTTGTAACATTTAAAAGTGTATCTTTTGTTAAGAATAAAATAGTTTCTTCGTTCTTTAAAGTAACTGCTAATAAAACAGTTCCTAATAAAAGCGATAATAAAAATAAAGCTGTTTCTAAAACTCCTGATAAGACTATACCTACTGTAGAGGTTTTGTTAAGTAGTGCTGGTGATTGTACTATTGGAACAGATCCCAACTTTGATAAGGAGACTTCTCTACCTACTATGGTTCATAGGCAGGATGACGACTACGGTTATTTGTTTAAAAACGCTTTACCTATTTTCGGAAAAGATGATATAACCATTGTAAACTTAGAAACTACTTTTACTAATTCTTCAGCTAAAGCTGAAAAGACTTTTACTTTTAAAGCACCTCCCACATTTGCTAAGTCCTTAAATTTAGGATCCATTGAGGGAGTTAACTTATCTAACAATCATACTTATGATTTTTTAGATAAGGGTTTTCAAGATACTGTGCAAACACTTAAAGATTACAAAATTAATTATTTTGGTGAAAATAACAAATGGATAAAGGAAGTTAAAGGAGTAAAATTTGGTTTTCTAGGCTACAACGGTTGGAATTATGATAAAGAATTAATTAATAAATTAAAAGAAGATATAGAAGATTTGAAAAATCAAAATTGTGTAGTGGTGGTTAATTTCCATTGGGGTGAAGAAGGCAGCTATAATTCAAATGAAACTCAGAAAAATATAGCTCACTATGCCATTGATAAAGGCGCAGATTTAATAATTGGCCACCATCCTCATGTAATTCAGGGTATAGAAAAGTATAAAGATAAATTTATATGTTATAGTCTCGGTAATTTTTGTTTTGGAGGAAATTCTAATCCTTCAGATAAAGACACTTTTATACTTCAAGCTAAGTTTTCTTTTGATAACAACAAGCTATCTAAGTATAATATAAGAGTCATTCCTTTTAGTATATCTTCCGTAAACTATAAAAACGACTATTGTCCAACAGCTTTACAAGAAGGCTCTAAAGAAAGAGTGCTAAAGAAACTTAACAATATATCAAAAGATTTAAACTTCCAATTAACAGATTCTTTTAATGAATAAAACTTAAGATAAAAAAGGGATATATTCAATATTAAATATATCCCTTTTCGTTGCACTTTAACGTGTATTATCTAAATCAACATCCATTAAATCAATAACTTTTGTTTTATGTTTGTTTTTATATGATAACCATAATCCTAGGAATAATGGCAATCCAATATATGATGAAATTACTCCATTCCAGTCTATTTTTTCAGCTTGGAAATAGGTAACACCTTGTCCTAAGATAACAACTATACATAATACTAATGCTATTATTGGTCCTAATGGAAATAGCTTTGCCTTATATTTTAGTTTTCCTAAATCAAGACCTTGAGCCACATAAGCTTTACGGAAACGATAGTGACATAATGCTATACCTACCCATGCAACAAAGCCCGCAAGTCCTGAAGCTGCCACTAGCCATACATAAACTGTACTTTCTGCATAAAGTCCTGTTAAAAAGCAAGCTGATGCTACTACTGTAGTTAATAATAAAGAGTTTATAGGAACTCCTCTTGAATTAACTTTTCCAAGCCATGCAGGAGCTTTTCCATCCTTAGCCATTGCATATAACATTCTACTTGAAGCATACATTCCTGAGTTTCCAGCTGATAGTACTGAGGTTAGAATAACTGCATTCATTAGTGATGCTGCTGCTGCAATACCAGCCTTTTGGAAAACTAATGTAAATGGACTTGTATCAACACTAGCATCCATATAAGGAATTATTGCTCCTACAACAAATATTGTTCCTAAATAAAACAATAAGATTCTCCAAAATATTGTATTAATAGCCTTAGGTATATTTTTCTCTGGGTCTTCACTTTCTCCAGCCGCTACACCTACAAGCTCCGTTCCTTGGAACGAAAATCCTGCAATTAAAAACACCATAAAAATTGATTTAACACCACCAACAAAAGGTGCATCACCAACACTAAAATTTTTAAGACCTATTGAATGACCTCCTATTATTCCAAAGATAGTTGCAGCACCTATTATTAAAAATACAATAACTGTAACTACTTTAATACCTGCAAACCAAAATTCTGATTCTCCATATGCCCTTGCTGATAAAAGGTTAAGTGAAACTATTAATGCAAGGAATAAAACACTCCATACAATAGCTGGAACTCCTGGAAACCAGTATTTCATAATAAGTGCTCCTGCAACCATCTCTGCTGCAACAGTAATCGCCCAGTTATACCAATAGTTCCACCCCATTGCAAATCCAAAAGCTGGATCAACAAATTTTGATGCATAAATTCCAAAAGAACCTGAATCAGGCATAAAAGTTGCCATTTCTCCTAAACTAGTCATTAAAAAATAAACCATAATTCCTATACATCCATATGCAACTAGAGCCCCTCCTGGTCCTGCTTGATTAATAGTAGCTCCTAGTGCTAAGAATATCCCTGTTCCAATGGCACCTCCCATTGCAATCATATTAAGATGCCTTGCTGTTAAACTTCTTTTTAGTTCATTTGAGCCTTCCATTTTTGTTTCTGTAACTTCTTCCATTTTTTCCTCCTTATCGGTTTTATTTTTTCCGATAAGTGAAATAACTAAGATGAGCATAAAAAATACCCTGAGCATCCACTCAGGGTATTAAAATATACATTTACAAATGTATATTAATTCTACAATGAATGATAGCCCTCCACAAGATTGTAATCTGTGACAGTATTGCATATATTCTATACAAAACCAGCTATACAGTATTAAAAGCATTTACTGTACGCTTCGGCGAAATTTCCTTTCAAACTGCTTCATAGTGCTTATCTCCACAGTTGTACTTTTAAACTTCGCGCCTCTATCTAAGTTATTCACTTATAATTAATTATTATACATTAAAATTTATAAATAGTAAATAGTTTTTAATATTTTCTAATTTTAACCGTCTATATCTCTTCATTATTTATTGTTTTTACGGATTCATTATATCTAAAACTTATATTTTTATTAATTTTAGGTATTAAAAGTTTATCAGATTTTTCTATTTTCACTCCAATATCACGTAATTTTAAAAGTCTTATCATACTTTCTTTAGATTTTGTACTATCTTCTAACAAATTAGGATTTCCTATAGCTTTTATTACAAATGGGTGTTCTATTTTATTGCCATTAATTATAAGTTTCATCCCTTCATAATTTATTTCACTATTACCTAACAACCGTTCATTATTTACAGAAATAACTTCTACTCCATTATTTTTCAATTCATTTGTTATTTTACGAATATCTTCTACATTAACTAATCCCAGAGCATATTCAAAATTATCTGAGCTAGACGAACTATCTTCTTGACTTTTATCTGTAAGCGTTATAATTACTCCTTTTCCTTCAACATCAGTACTTCCTGTAAGTATTTCATTGTTTCTCATTTGTTTTAGTGACTGTTCATTATTTTTGTAAGCACTTTGAAACAGTTTTAACGGTTTCGCCTCTTTTGCACTGGTTAAGCCTACACATCCTATTAATAGAAAAAGTATAGTTGCTGTAATGGTCCATTTTAATGATTTTTTCTTAAATAATGAAATCATAATGATTCTCCTTTCAATTTCAGATTTATTTTTAATTATTTTGGTAGTGCCTGGTATCCATTGAGGTTCTGAAATAATTTCTAACAAATCAATAAGTGTATGTCCATATTCTTTGTATTCTTCTTCTTTTACATAAGAAAGCACCGTAGCATCACACGCAATCTCACAATCATATCGCATTCTATAGAATCCATACCATATTACTGGATTAAACCAATATAGTATTTGTAAAAATACCATTAGCCAATTAATAGCTATGTCCTTCCGTTTAAAATGTACTAACTCATGAAAAAATATATATTTTAATTGATTACAATTAAGTTTTCCAAGTAATTCCTGTGGCAGTATTATTTTCGGATTAGTAATTCCTGATAAACATGGTGTATCAGTTATTGAGCTAACTATAATAGGAATATTATTTTTAATCTTCATTATATACTTACATTCATTTAAAGTATAAATAACTGATTCATTACTAACTGTATCATACATTTTATTTTTCAATAAATGTCTTATATTAATCATGATAGTACGACTTATAAGTATAACTATACCTACAATCCATATGAATATAAGCTTTGTTTCTATATTAGAATAAATATTTTTAATATCTATATATACCATTTCAACCTTGGTTAACTTTATACTATTTTCATTTTGTTTAGGTACAACTTCTTCATATACGTCTAATAGGTTCTCTTTATTATATACTGCTCTGCTTTTTTCTTTTTCACTATAGCTGAATTTATTTTCTTCATTTATAGAAATGCTCATTGTAGAAGGTCTGATTATATTAAAAATACTTAAAGAACTTTTAGGCGCATAGGGCATTATTAATCTTATAAATAGCAAAAACCAAATATAATAATGCCATGAGGGAGTTAACTTGTTCTTGAAAATTAGCTTTATAAAAACAATTATAAATATAAGTATACTAGCCATAGCAGCTGATACTATTATCCATTGAAAAAAATGCCTAAATCCCCCCATAAAATTTTCTCCTTTTATTTTTTTGTATCATCTAAAATATGTTTTAATTCCTCAATTTCCTTTTTAGACAACTTGTCATTTTTCAGAAAATTCGCTAACATTATATTTAGTGATCCATTAAATACTTTTTTTAAAAAGAAGCTACTTTCTTCCATACTTGACTCTTCTTCAGATATAAGAGGGTAACATAATCTTGGTGATGTTCCTTCCTCCACTGCTATAGCTTTTTTATTTATAAGTCTATTTATTAAAGTATATATAGTGGTAGTACTCCAATTGTTAATAGGTTTTAGTATTTCTACTATTTCACTTGACGTTATAGGTGATTTTTTCCATAATACTTTCATCACCTGCCATTCTGCATCAGATATTTTAGGTAGCTTTTTCATTCTTCTCACCTCCTCTACAGTTGTAGAATGCAATTCAATTCTACAACTGTAGAATTGAATTGTCAATAATTTCTTATAAAAAAATAAAACATTAAATGTATCATATATTTCTAATACATTTAATGTTTTATTTTTTTATACTTACAAATTTAATTAAATCTTTTTCTATATCCGCACTTTCTACAAAGCTCTTCAACAACTTCTCGTCTTGAAAAGCCATCAAAAAGATTGTTAGCCCTTTTTCCTGCTACTATTTGTGAAAAATCAGATTCATGAATATTTCCAAGATTAATTATACCTTCTCCATCAAGACAGCAAGGCACTACAGTTCCATCCACCAATATGGCCATTTGATTTCTAAGTCCATAACAAAATCCTTCAACAGCATACTCCTGTGCTTTTAAATCCGGCCACTGAAATTCATAATCTTGATTTAAATATATTTTATTAGAAATTTTAATGCCTCTACCAGGGCTTATTTTTTCTTCAATTTTATAGGGTAACTCAAATTCCTGCTGTATTACTTCCAATATGTGATTATTTATTTTTCTTTGAAGATTGGTTACATTGTTTTTATCTAAGTTCCATAACCTTAATGATATTAAAACATCTGTGGTATAAATGGCTTCCTTTACAAATGTAATAATATTCTTAATATATTCATCCTTATTTGTAGAGCCTTCATTTCCATCAAAGCTATGTAGTGAAAAGTTAATCTGTCTTAGGGCAGGTTTTGGAAGCAGCTTATCCTTAACCTTGTTTATAAGGGTTCCATTAGTGGTTATGTTAACCTTAAACCCTTTTTCATAGCTTAAATCTAAAAATTTGTCTATTTCAGGATGTAAAAGAGGTTCTCCTTTTACATGAAAATATATATAATCCGTATATGGTTTTATTTGCTCTAATATTTTATTAAAGGTTTCTATTTTCATAAACTCACCTTTACGCTGGGTTTGAGGACAAAAGCTACAAGCAAGATTACATACATTTGTAATTTCAATGTAAAATTTTTTAAATTTTTTCATTAGTTTATACTCCAGTCTTATGTGTACTATATATTTTTATCAGAAACTCTATCATACATATAAAACGGATAAAATTCAAGGTTCTATTTATGTCATGGTTACTCTTATAACCTCAGTTATACATGCTAAATCTTTAACCACATCAGTATCTCTTACATACCTTGGCACTAATATAGTATAAAAACTTTTCATGCATTCTTCTGTGCATCCATCTATTTCCTCAAGTAAAAATTCAATATTTTTAATTTTTATATTTTTCTCCTCAAAGTAATCATTAACCTTCTGCACCATTCCTTGTTTGTCCATATAGTCTATTTCAACTTTAACTAAATTACCCTTGTCTAAAAATTTAGATTCAAATTTTTTCAAACTTACAAGGGCGATAACCACAGCAACAGTTGCTAAAATGCTTAATGCATAATATCCTAATCCTACTGAAAGGCCAATACATGCCACTACCCATAAACTAGCAGCGGTAGTGAGGCCCTTGACTGATCCTTTCTCATGTATTATTGTACCCGCACCTAGAAAGCCTACTCCACTTACTACTTGTGCACCCATTCTACCTATATCTGCTTTTAAAGCACTAGCTAATTCAGGATTTTTTATTATCATTTGAGTAGTTTTTTCTAAATCATATAATTGTATAATAGATATTACACAAGCACCTATGCACACAAGTATATGTGTCCTAAATCCAGCTGGCCTATTTTTATATTCTCTTTCATATCCTATCAACCCTCCAATAATTATGGCCAACATTAATCTAAATATAACTTCGTAAACATTCATGGAAATAACCCCTTAATTTACTTTTTGTATTTTTCCTATTATAACAAAGTTTTAATTAAATTAATATATATCTGCAAATTCAATGCAAACTTTTTCATAAATTTTATACTTTTCCACTTTGTAATCTGTAGAAGTTACACTGCACTGATCTAAAGCTTCACTACATGGAAATTTTATGATAAACTCTGCCCCTTTTCCTTCTTCGCTAATACAGCTTATGTTACCGCCCTGCATTTCCACAAAAGATTTAACTAGAGATAACCCAATACCACTACCTTCACATTTTCTTCTAAAAGACTTATCAACCTGTATAAATCTCTCAAAAATAGCTCTTTGCTTACTTTGGACAATGCCTATTCCATTATCCTTAATGCTAATCATAATATAATTTTTTCTATCATAAATGCTAACTAAAATATGACCATTTACATTACTAAATTTGATGGCATTAGATAAAAGATTTAACATTATCCTTTCCATAAACTCTAAATCGCACATAACAAACTTTTCTTCTATTTCTGTATCAAAAATAATATTTAAATTCTTGCTATTAACATATGGTATTACTGAACATATTATATCCTCTATTAGTTCTACTATATTACAGCATTTCATATTTGGCTTTAGAAAACCAGCTTCTATTTTAGTACTATCTATTAAATTATTGCACAATTTCAGTAACCTACTACAGTTTTGTTTTGCTATGCAATTGTACTTTTTCATATTTGATAAATCCTTTTTATCTATATATAGCTGTTGTAATTGCAATGCACTACATATAACATTTAATGGAGTTCTTAGTTCATGAGAGAAATTAGCAAAAAATTCCACACCTAAGTTTTCATTTTGTTCTAATTCCATTTTTAATCTTTCAAATTGTTTTCTTTCCTCTATGCTTCTTATAACAGACATATAATGTTTCTTGTTTTCTAAATCTATTGGTATAGTGGATATCTCCACATCCATTTCTTGTTCCTTATTATTCATTACCTTTTCTTCACTAAATATGATTTCTTCGTATTTATTAACATATTCCGTTTCCTTGTTAATTAGATTATGACATTGTTTTGGCATTACTGAAAATATATTTTGATTAATCACTTCTTTTTTCATGTTAAATTTAAATAAATCAATGAAAGCCTTATTTACATAGGTTATCTTATGATTTTCTCTAACAATTACGGCATCCGGTAGAAATTCCAGAAATTTTTTATATTTATTCTTATTTTTTTGTACATTAATCTTTGTTTTTTTTAATTCTTCATTTTTTGTATTTAATATGGTATTTAGTTTTTCCAGTTCTTTAGCCTTATCGTTTAACTCCTTAAATATAGATTTATAAGGAACTCTTAATGTTGCCTTAATTATGGCCCAATACAATAAGAAATAAGCTATAAGTTTAAATAAATATCCAACTAAACGGGATATGCATTTATCGTTTATAAGTATAATATGTGAAAAATATGATAAAAGTGAAAAAATTATAAATAAGTTCAATAATGTAAATGATTGATTATCAAATTGTTCCTTATTTTTATTTAATAAATATACTGAACAAGAAAAAAGAAAAAAGAAAACATACTTACTTACATTCATAAATCTTGTAATTCCATTCCCTTCTATATAGCAATTAGGGAATATATGAAGTTTAAATATAGATAAAATCACCAAAATAGTTATAAGAAGATAGCTGCAAAATACCTTTTTTATATTTATTTTTTTATTAATCATTTTAAAAGCTATGAGAATAGAGATACATTCCATATATCTTTTTCCTTGTGCCAATTGCATGTATGAATTAATCATTTCTTTATTATTTATGACAAAGCCTTTAAAGGACAAAATGTATATTAAATCTAAAGTTCCCGTAAAGCAATAAGCTATAGCTAAAAAAGTAAAAAAAGTATCTTTGCAATAGTCGTGTGTATTTAAGGCAATTAACCCAATGCTATATCCTATTACCATAGAAAAAATCTCTACTCCTGTATGAAATAAACATAAGTCTGATTTTATTAAGTAAAAGCTTACTATACATACTACAAGTATTGACATAAGTTTCAACAATTCATCAAAGTTTATTCTTATCCTGCTTTTTAAATCATTGATGCGTTTTTCCATAAAACTTTACTCCCTTTCATAATATTCAAATAGCACATTACCAAAATATTATGTTTGTTGATTTAAAGAATTAATTTTATTTCATTTTGTTATAATTTTACTTTATTATATTTTAGCATATTTTGTTTATTTTAGGAATAA
>CAZKOJ010000004.1:0-65291 GCA_964554365.1 uncultured Clostridium sp.
TGATACTAATAGGTCGAGGGCTTGACCAAATTAATAATTCACTGTGCAATTTTGAGGGGATAAAAGTATAAATGACTTTTATCGGGTAATTTATTCAACGTTAGTTGAGGCTAAAAATTACCCCGGGCATAAAACCTCATAGAATTTAATAATTAATTAAAAATTGATAGAATCGAACAGTACAAGGAAGCGACTGAGCGAGGAATAGAGTTTACTTATGTAAATGAGTACCGTAGCGACGAAGCTGACGCAGTAGTGCGAAGGTTATAACAATTTTGAAAATCTGGTGATAATGACATAAAGGTAACACCCGTTCCCATTCCGAACACGAAGGTTAAGCTTTATAGTGCCGATGGTACTGCAGGGGCAGCTCTGTGGGAGAGTAGGTCGTCGCCAGGTAAGAAAAAAACACTAAGTGTAACGCTTAGTGTTTTTTATTGATGAAAATTACTAATTTTTTAAAACAATTATAGTAATTATAAAATACTAGAAGTTAAGTTCTTTAATTTTTCATATAAATAGATTATAATACAATTAGAATAAACAATTTTAAAGAGGTGCTTATTAATGAAATTTAAATTTGATCACAACAATATAAATGTATTGGACTTAGAAAAGAGTATTAAATTCTATAAAGAAGCTCTTGGATTCGAAGAAGAAAGAAGACATCATTCGTCAGATGGAAGCTTTATATTAGCATTTTTGAAAGGTACTGAAGGAGAACATAAAATTGAACTTACATGGCTTAAAGATAGAAAAGAATCTTATAATTTAGGGGATAATGAAATACATATGGCAGTGAGAACAGATGACTTTGAGAGTGCTCATAAAAAGCATATGGATATGGGATGTATATGCTATGAAAACAAAGAAATGGGCCTTTATTTTATTGCTGATCCTGATGGATACTGGACTGAAATATTACCTATAAGATAAAAGGGGATATGGCTTTGCATAAAATTAAAATAAATTATTTATACAATAGTGGATTTTTACTAGAAACTTCAGATACTATTATTATTTTTGATTATTATGAAGATAAGGGTATAGGCGTAGAACGATGTTTAGAAAATGGAGTTGTAGGAGAAGACATATTAAAAAAGGGAAAACCCATATATGTTTTTATATCTCACAATCATTATGATCACTTCAATCCTGTAATATTTAATTGGTGTAAAATAAACTCTAATATAAAATATATTTTAAGTGATGATGTGAAAGATGTAGAAAAAGATTCAAACTGTACAGTTGTGAAAAAAGGTCAAGTTATAAAACTTGATCATTTAACCATAAAAGTTTATGGTTCAACAGATCAAGGAGTGTCTTTTCTTGTAAATTGTGAGGGGTATAATATATTCCACGCAGGAGATCTAAACTGGTGGCATTGGAAAGAAGACAGTGATGAAGAAAATAAACATGCTGAGAAATGGTTTAAAAATGAAATGGAACAGATAAAAGGTGAAAAAATTCAGATAGTTTTTTTCCCTGTAGATCCAAGACAAGAGGAATACTACTACAGGGGAGCAAAATATTTTATAGAAAATACAAATACAGAAAATTTTATTCCAATGCACTTTGCTGATAGAACAGAAATAACTAGAAAATTTAAAGAGAAAATGAAAGATTCATCTACAAAAGTTTATGAAATTAGTGGTAGAGGTTTTGAAATAAAAATTTAAATAAAAAGGTATCATGTTAAATTCATGAAAGATTAAAAGTAAGGGAATGAATGCATTATATATGCGTATTCATTCCCTTATTTATGTTGTTGATTAGATGTTTATCAAGTATTGTTAACTTTAAAATAAAATAAGTTGACAATATTTAATAACTCTTTTATACTAAATTATGAGTTTAGTAAACGAATTTAAAGTTACATAAAATGTGTTTTAAATTAAAAATAATTTACAAATTACTAGGAGGTAATAATATGTCAAAAAAATTAAATGTAAAAGATATGGTTTATTCAGCATTATTTGCAACACTTACAGCTGTTTTAAGCTATATTACTATTCCATTGCCATTTAGTCCAATTCCTATAACAGGACAATCTTTAGCTGTTATGTTAGCTGGATGTGTGCTAACTCCACTTCAAGCTGGATTAAGTATGATAACCTTCTTATTCATGGGGGCAATAGGATTACCTGTTTTCTCAGGAGGAAGGGCAGGATTAGGTGTTATTGTAGGAAAATCTGGAGGATATTTAATTGGATATTTGGTAGGAGCTATAATAATAAGTTTTTTAACAAGTAAAAATAAATCAAAAAAAAATATGCTCATAGCTTGCTTATTTGGTGGAATAATTGTGGTTCATATTTTTGGAGCAGCTTGGTTAGGTTATGTTACTGGAATAGGAATAGAAAAAGCTTTTATTATAGGATCAGTTCCATTTTTACCAGGAGATATATTAAAGGCTGTTTTTGCAGTGATAATTGGATTTAGATTAAATAAGGAAATGAAGATATATGCACGTACATAAACTTAATTCTCCATACAAGTATAATAAGGTATTCATAGTTGGAGGATTAAGAACACCTATAGGCAAAACTAATGGGTATTTAAAAAATTTTCTTCCAGAAAAACTAACTGCTTATTTAATTAAAGGGATTTTGGATAAATACGGTATTTCAGGAGACTCAGTAGAAGAAGTTATACTTGGCAATGCTATTGGCCCAGGAGGAAATTTGGCAAGATTAAGCTTATTAGAAGCAGGACTTCCCATTAATGTAACAGGAACAACCATAGATTTTCAATGTGGATCTAGTTTAAAAGCTGTAAATATGGCAGCTAGCTTAATAAAATCAGGAGAAAGAGATTTAATTATAGTAGGGGGAGCAGAAAGCACAAGTTTAGCACCTAATAGACAGTATAATCCTAGAGATGAAAGATATAAGGGTAAAGATGTATTTTATAAAAAAGCACAATTTTCCCCCTATTCTATAGGTGACCCTGATATGATAGAAGGAGCAGAAAATACAGCAAAGCATTGCAATATTGAAAGAGAGTCTATGGATATTTGGGCAGTGGAAAGTCATCTAAGAGCATTAAAAGCTAAAGAAGAGAATAAGCTTAAAGATGTTATATATGGTGTTAAAACAGAAAATGGCATACTTACTGAAGATGAAACTATTAGAAGTAATGTTTCATTAAAGCTTATTAAAAGAGCGAAACCTATTTTAAAACAGAATGGAATAATAACTGCAGGAAATGCTTGTCTAACTCACGATGGTGCATCACTTATACTTATGGCTTCAGAAAAAGCAGTAAAAAAGTACAATTTAAAGGCTGAAGCTATATGGACTGCAGGAGAAAGTGTAGGAGTTCATCCTAATTTATCACCATTAGGAGCCACCTTTGCTGTAGAAAAATTATTAAAGTCACATAATTTAAACTTAAATAATGTGGACTTAATAGAAATAAACGAAGCTTTTTCAGTGAAAATATTAGCCTTCTTAAAACATTTTAATTTTTCAAAGGAAAAAATAAATGTTTTTGGAGGAGCGTTAGCTTATGGTCATCCTTATGGTGCTTCAGGAGGAATTATTATGCTTCATCTTTTACAAGCACTTAAGGATAAAAATAAAAAGACAGGTATAGCAGCTTTAGGTGTAGCTGGTGGACTTGGTGTGGCAGCTATGGTAGAAAGGTGTGATTAATATAAAATGCTGATTTTTTCAGGAATATATAAAAAGGTAAAAAAAATCCAGATAAAGTATGTATGGTTCTGGATAATATAAAGATTACATATGATGAACTTGTAAAACAAATAGATAAACGAGCAGGTCTTTTGGCACATAGATTTAAAGAAGGCGAAAAGGTAATAATAAAAAATATCAATCCAATAAATACTATAATTAATTTTTTAGCTTGCTGTAGGGCAGGGTTAATTTCTATACCAGTGGACAGTAAAATGTTATCGTTGACTTTAGAAGAAATTAAAAAAAATATAAAGCCTTGTTGTACAATAGATGATGAATTTTTTCATATAAAGTATAATAATTCAGAAGAAAATAGTCAGGAACATAAATACTGTTTAAAGGAAGAAAGTATGAATTGCAATGTAAAACTTCCTGTTATTAGCCATAAAGATATTTTTTTTGGAGCTTTAAGTTCAGGAACTACAGGTCCTAATAGAGTTATATGGAGAAATCATAAAAGCTGGACAAGCACCTTTAAATATCAAAGTGAAGTGTTTCATATTAATTCCCAGGAAATATTATTTTTAGTAGGAGCACTTTCCTATACTGCAAATCTTAATAGTGCTATGCATATGTTGAATGAAGGTGGAACTATAGTTTTTTCTAAAAGTATTTATCCGAAAACATGGCTTAAGGAAATAGAAAAAAATAATGTAACTAGCATATTTATGGTGCCAGCTTATTATAGATTGATTATAAAGGAAATAAAAGAAAATATATTAAAGGTGAAATCTGTATTAAGTGCAGGAGATAAGCTGGATATTGAAACAGTTAACGTATTAAAAGAAAGATTTCCTAAGGCACATATATGTGAATATTACGGTGCTAGTGAATTGGGACATGTAACTTATATAAACTTTAGGGAAAATTTCAAGGTGGAAAGTGTAGGTAAGGCATTTCCAGGAGTACAGCTTTGGATAGAAGATGATTTAATATGGGTAAAGAGTCAATATATAGCACCAGATTTTGCACCTAAGGCTACTGTTTTGGATTTAGGTAAAATTGATGAAGAGGGTAACTTATATTTATTAGGTAGAAAAAAGGATATTATTAATAAGGGTGGAGTAAAGATACTTCCATATAATATAGAAAAGGTATTAAATAAACATCCAGAAATATTAAAATCAGTGGTGTTTGGAGTACAACATGTAGTTAAGGGAGAAGAAATAGGCGCAGTTATTTTCCCGAAAAGTAATAAACTTTCAGTTAGGGACATTATGAAGTATTGCAAAAATAATTTAGAGCTGCACTGTCGTCCACAGAAAATTAAAATAGTTAATCATATGGAACTTAATTTAAGCGGTAAAGTGGATAAAAGAAAATTTTTAGAATTGATGAAATGAATTATGATTAAAATAGAGTTAATGTATTGTTGTGTTTTTGGGTGAAGAAAAAAATGCCTATACAAAAGTACAGGCGTTCAGCTTGATTACAAACCTCTATGTTTTATAGTACATAAGACTACTTTGTAAATTTATTTTTTATCTGATCCTCAAGTTCGTTGTCAGAATGACTACCTAATTTTTTTATAAGCCTATAATAGATACATCAACATAATTTATAGTTAATTCATTATTTTTAAAGTGCCAGTATGAGTTAACATATCCTATGGTAGCTGATGCTAATCCAATTATTCTTTGGGAAGCTTTAAGTTCAAAAATACTATCATAGTTTAGGTCTATGGGAAACAAACCATTAAGATATAATATCTGTCCTTTTACATCTTTAAGCAGTTTACCATCTTCAGCATAAATACTACCAATAAGAGGGGAGTCACTAATGTCTAAAATAAATTTTTTACTAGGATTAAATAAATTCACTTCAACTTTATAGTAATTTTTATAGGTTACATCACCTTCTAGTCCCCTATGAAAAGTATCTGCATTAAACAATTCTTTTAATATATTATTTTTATATGTGAAAAGGTAATTATAAACATAACCATCGCTGCATCTAGTATCTATATTAATGAGAATATCTTTTACCCCATCATCATTAAAGTCTCCTAAAAAAATTCTAGGATTATATCCTTCATTAAGCTTTAGAGGATAAGTTTGTATAATTCCAGTTCTACCATCTAAGATAGCTAAGGATAAGTTAGTTATGTACATAGTACTTATATCATTTTTGTCTCCAATTAAGTAGACATAATCTAGAAAAAAATCCCCATTAACATCTCCTATTTTCACATCGGCAATAACCAATTCTAATCATCTCCATAAACTTGTTTGTTATATTATATTATAAATATCTGGAAATGATTTACAAAATAAAAATATAAAATAATTACTATATATGGTTACAATTAACAGATTACAAGTGGTATTATTAAGTAAATAATAAGAGGAGGAAAAAATAATGAGATTTAAGAGAGTGTGTTCAAAAATTTTATTAATTCTATTTATCAATGTTATTTTTTTTAGCTTTAATACCACAGAAGTGAAATGTGCAAATTTTTCTGATGGAGATTTTAAAAGTAGCGTAATACCTTTAAAAACTGTAGAAGCAGAGAATGGATTTGAAGATTTAGCACCTCTTCTGAACATACTAAAGGATAAAAAAATTGTATCAATAGGAGAGGGTACCCATGGCACTAAGGAATTTTTTCAGATGAAACATCGTATGTTAGAATTTTTAGTTGAAAAAATGGGGTATACCTTGTTTGCTATGGAAGCAGGTTTTGGAGATGCGCAGGTGGTAAATGATTATATACTTTATGGAAAAGGGAATTCAAAGGATGCAGTTAAAGCGTTAAAGTACTGGACATGGACAACTGAAGAAGTAGAAAATATGGTTCAATGGATGAGGAAATACAATGAAAATCCTGAACATAAAAGGAAGATAAAATTTTATGGTTTTGATATGCAAGGAGCACAAGTAGAGGAAGAAAGAATTCTAGATTATTTAAAATCAGTAGACAATGAATCTGTAAAGAAATTTCAACAGGTCTTTAGTGAACTAAATGATAAAAAAATATATTCATTTAACGAAGATAAAATAACAAATATTAAAAATAATATTCAAGAGTTAATAAATGTATTTGAAAAAAATAAACAGCAGTATATTTTAAAGTCTTCTAGTAGTGAATATGAAATTATACATGAAGATTTGAATATTATTAGTCAATTTATGGAAAAAGTCTCAAAAAAAGATGACATGGCAAAGCTCTCCAAAACCAGAGATTATTATATGGCAGAAAATATTAAATGGATATTAAATTATGAGAAGCAATTTGGAAATGACAAAATTATGCTATGGGCACATAATGGACATGTAAGTAAAGCATTTCCTACTTACACACCAATGGGAAATTATCTTAAAGAAACATTTAAAGATGATATGTATGTTATAGGGCAGGAGTTTTACAAAGGAAATTTTAGAGCTTTCCCATATATAGTAAATGGATTCACAGGGGAAATCGGGTCAAAACTTAAAGAATTTAATATAAAAAATTCTGCTTTTTATACTTTTGCCTATGGTCTTCAAAGTATAGAAGTACCTATATACTTTATGGACTTTAAATACGCTTCACAGGATAAACGTCTTGAACAGTGGTTATCCACATCTAAATTAATCCACGAAATAGGAGCAGTATATACTGAAGGTGATCAAGGAGTAGCACCACAAGTGCCTATAGATGCTTTTGACGGAGTAATATTTATAAGCAATACATCAGCATCAGTAAGAATTAAATAATCATTTAAAAAATGTACTGGAGAAATTCAGTACATTTTTGATTTTTGAGACAGTTTTTTATATGCAAAAAAGTCTATAGAGGCTTAGAAAGCTGTTTGTAAAAACTGTTGCAATTATATTATACATGTTATATATTATATATAACAAATGTAATATACAAATGTGAAAGATCATACGTATGGTTTTTAGGAATACAAAGAAAAAAACAAAGAAGTATAATTTAAATTTTGAAGAGAAAAAAAGGAGATGAGTATGTGATATTAAAAATAGATTTTGAATCGGAAACACCTATATACGAGCAGTTGCGAAGACAGATAATACACGGTATAGCTTCAGGTAAGCTGGAAAAAGGAGAAAGCCTACCTTCCGTTAGACAGATGGCAGAGGATATAGGCATAAACCTTCATACGGTAAACAAAGCCTATAATATATTAAAATCAGAAGGCTATCTTAATATAGATAGAAGGTCAGGAGCTGTGGTAAGCAGTGTTTTTCCAAGAAATACAGAGGAATTTAATGAAAAGCTAAAAGATGAACTTCAATATATAGTGTCAGAAGTTTACTGTAGAGGGATAACTAAAGATGAATTTTTAAAATTAAGCGCTAGTATTTTTGAGCAATATGATTAATTTAGGAGGAGTTATTAATGAGTGAAAAATTATTTTTATCAATTTACCTATTTTTTATTATGGTTATAATACTTGGATTGCAAATCATTACTCCTAATCTTACAAGAAAAGAGCTTGTACTTGGAGTAAGGATTCCTTTAGAAGAAATACATTGTAAAGAAATTAAGGAAATACACAAAAAATTTATAAAAAATAATTTGATTGTGGGAATTCCTTTTATACTTTTTTTTACTTTTTTAAATTATAAGTTATTTAGTACAGGTATGTTTTTGTTTACAACATTTACTTTTATATTTATAAATTTTGGAGTATATATGATTTCAAATAAAGAAGTAAAAAAAATAAAAGCTGAAAAAGGATGGCTAAAAAGTAAAAAACAGGTTGTTACTATAGATACTTCTTTTAGTAGAGAAAGAAATAGTAAAATGCTTATATCTTCATGGTATTTTTTAATTCCTGTGGCTATAATACTTTTAAATATAATTTTAGGATATACCTATTATGAAGTATTACCAAGTAGAGTGCCTACTCACTGGGACTTTGCAGGAAACATTACAGGGTATCAAAATAAATCTACAATGCTCATATGGGAAATACCTCTTACTCAGATTTTTGTTACAGTAATTTTTTTCATAAGCTATAAGGCAATAGGATGGTCAAAACAGCAGATAAGCTCGTCCAATCCCGAAGAAGGAAAAGTGAGAAATAGAGTTTTTAGAAGAGTGTGGTCTGTGTATATGGTGATATTTTCTATAATCACAAATCTTTTAATTACATTAGGAACACTGCAAATATTTAGGGTATTTAATATAAGCAATTCATATGTAAATTTTGCAATTATATTTTTTCTAGTAGTTTCAATAGGAGGTAGTATAGTTATTTCTATAAAGGTAGGTCAAGGTGGAAGTAATTTAAAGCTTGGTGATAAAAAAGGAGAAGATTTACCTTCTTCAGATAGAGATGATGATATGTATTGGAAATTTGGAAACAGTGTATATTATAATTCAAATGATCCATCATTATTTGTAGAAAAAAGATTTGGAGTAGGGTGGACTATAAATGCAGGAAGACCTTTAGGTATGGGTATATACATTGGTATAATAATATTTACAATTGTGGTTATAGTTATGGCTACATTGTCAAAAAATTAAGTAGAAAGAAATTAATTTATAAGTAGTGAATTGTTTTTTTATAATTACTCATATTATATATTGTGAATAATTTTTAATTTATAGGAGAAAAATATGCCGGGAGATGTATCAAGTCATACTAAGTATAGTGTTAAGTTACCTTATCCAGAAGTAAAGGTAGAGGAGAAAAATCAGGTATATGCCAATCTGCTTCTTGAAGATTATGCAGGTATGGTCAGTGAGCTTACTGCCATAAATCTATATGTGTATCAACATATTATTGGCAAAGGATATTATGAAGATTATGCAGAACTTATAGGAGGAGTGTCTATTTCAGAAATGAAACACTTAGAACTTTTAGCAAAAACTATTAGTTTGTTAGGTGTGAAGCCAGTATATACTAATTCTATTTGTCCTTGTAATCAAGTATGGACTGCAAAATATGTTAATTTTGATATTGATATAAAGAATATGATTTTGGAAGATATTAGGTCAGAGGAAAAGGCAATCAATCAATATAATCGTCATATTTGTTTAATTGATGATAAGTATATAAAAAAATTACTTAATAGAATTATATTAGATGAAGAATTACATTTAAAGTATTTTAATAAAATGTGTAAAAAGTATTGCTGTTAAGCAATTAAAATGAAACTCCACCTGTTCTTTAATTATCTAGGCTGTTGGTAAAATAATTTATCAACAGCCTTTTTATAACTTTTTATCCTATGATTAACCACTCTAGAAATCTGTTTATAGAAGTTCCATAGCGGATTTTTTTAATGATTCTATTTTACTTTCATAATCAACAACGGTAATATCATAAATATCTTTAACCATTTTGAAGTAATTTAAAAAATCATGTTGTTTTTCTTTGTTTATATTAAAATGAACAGCTAGGTTATCTAAAAAGACTTCTTCTTTTTCTTCATAAGAGCCATCTACTAATGCTAGACCAACTAATTCAAAATAAACTATATGTTTAACTATTTGTGTAGAGTCTACTAATTCTTTAACAGCAGATTCAAAAGTTAAATCTTCTATAGTTTCATTAGTTAGGGAAAGTTCTTCAATATATTCGTCAATTAAGTCTTTTTCATTGTCAGCAAACACCGTATCTATTTTAGATAACATTTGGACTAAATTAATAAAGGCAATAGATTGTTTTTTATTAAGTTCATTTAAAAACATACAAATCCCCCTCTAAACTATTCTTCTATTAATATATTACAACATAAAAATCTAAGTGGGAATACAATATTAAAAATTAAATGTTTTTTTAATGATAGATAAGTTGGTATTAAGGTATTTTGGAAATGTCTGATAACATTTTGCAATATTTTTTTGGCGAAAGTCCAAACATCTTTTTAAATGCCCTTACAAAATTAGAATAGTCTCCAAAGCCACATTCTAAACAGGTTTCTGTTATGTTTTTTCCATTTTGTATTAATGAATTAGACATAACAAGCCTTTTTTGAAGTATATAACTATGAATGGTATATCCAGTTTGCAGCTTGAACTTATGCATAAGATAATATTTGCTCATAAAAAATTTAGAAGAAAGAGTATCTATAGATAAATGTTCACTTAAATTGTCATTTATATAATTTAAAACATTACTAATGCTTTCATCATATTCAATATCTACCAACTGTTTATTATTCTCCATTCCTAAAAATAATCTATTAACATAAATTATAAATTGTAAAAATATTGAGTTCTTAAGTATTTCACATCCAAAGTCATTATTTTTACAAGCATCTTCTATTGAAAAAAGTAAGTTTTTTATGTTTAAAAGCCACTGACCATCTAATCTTAATAAATTAAACTTTTGTTTTGAAGCTAGTTCAAAGCAAGATAAAAGGTTACATCCATTGTTATGTTTTATTAAAAAATCTGAATTAACCCAAATAATTATACGTTCATAAATACTATCATGCGCTATTATGGCCTTATGTATATCATTATTGTTTACAAGAAGTATATCCCATGGCTTTAGTTTATAAGACTTACCTTCTATAAGATAAGTTACATCACCAGATATAAAAATCACTACTTTATTAAAATTATGATAGTGAAATTGAAATTCTGTATGCTCTTTATCCTTTAAGTGAAATATCTGAAAATCTCTTTTCAAATAGCCTCTTTTTATTTTTAAACTTTCATTTTCTATCATATAACTACCTCCATTTTTAGATTTTAAAGTACTTAATTATATGCTATAGCAGTTTTTGCAATGTTTCAAGCATTTTTAGCAATAAATATAGCAAAAAATTAGAATATAATGATTATGTAAGAATGCAAAAAAAATCACAATATGACTGGAGGTATGGAAATGAAATTATTCTTTAAAAATTATAAATCTTCTATTATATTAATATGTTCCATAATTATAGGTGGAATTCTAGGTCTTATTTTAGGTCCCAAAACATCTATACTTAAACCCTTTGGAAATTTATTTCTGAATTTAATGTTCATGATAATAACGCCACTAGTATTTTTTAGTGTTACTTCAGCTATAGCTAATATGAGTGGTATGAAAAGACTTGGAAAAATCATGGGGAATATATTTATAGTATTTACATGTACAGCTCTTATAGCTGCTGTAATTGGAATTTTAGGTGCTTTCATAATGAATCCTGCAAAGGGTATAGATTACTTAGCTATGAAAAGCATGGTAGGTGATGCGGGAGACACTGTCCAAAAAGCTAAACAAGTTGGAATTTTACAGCAGCTTGTAAATACCATTACTGTTACAGATTTTGTGGCTTTATTTTCTAAAAGTAATATGCTACAACTTATTGTATTTTCAATAATTTTTGGTGTTTCTACAGCTATGGTTGGAGAAAAAGCGCAGCCAGTTGCTAAGTTTTTATCAGCAGGATCAAATGTAATGATGAAGATGGTAACTATTGTAATGTATTATGCACCAATAGGTCTTGGCTGTTATTTTGCCACTGTAATAGGAGAGCTTGGTCCTCAAATACTTCAAGGATACTTGAGAGTATTCATACTTTATATAATTCTTACAGTAGTTTATTATTTTGGATTTTTTACTATTTATGCTTTCATAGCTGGTGGTAAAGAAGGAGTGAAGATTTTTTGGAAAAATGCTGTAGCACCATCAGTAACAGCTATTGCTACATGTTCCAGTGCTGCATGTATTCCTACTAATCTACAATCTACAAAAAATATGGGAGTACCAGATGACATAGCTGAAACTGTAATTCCTCTTGGAGCTAATATCCATAAAGATGGTTCTGTATTTGGGGGAGTTATGAAAATTACTTTCTTATTTGGTATATTTGGAAGAGATATGACTAGTGTTTCAACCATACTAGGTATTATAGTAGTATCCTTTCTAGTTGGTGCTGTTATGGCGGCTATTCCAAGCGGAGGTATGATTGGTGAAATGCTAATACTAAGTATTTATGGATTTCCACCAGAAGTATTACCAATAATTGCTGTTATAAGTGTAATAATAGATGTTCCAGCAACTTTGTTAAATTCTACTGGGAACACCGTATGTGCTATGTTAATAGGGAGGCTAGTGGAAGGAAAAAAATATATACAAAAGAGCATTGCTAGTTAAACAGATTTATTAGTATCAGGTGGGGGTTTGAATCCCATCTGATGCTTAGAAATAGTTATCCAGGGACGTAGCTCGCCCTTTACTATTAGAGCGGATAGTCATGGGATAAATAGAAGGGCTCGATGATATTATGGTTTTACCATAATATCTACCGAACCCTTCTTTTATGTTAACGGAGGTTATAATATTTTAAGGCTATCTGGCTTCATTAAGTAATTTTCTATAGGCTGGTTTAACAGCTTTTTTACTTTGAAATTCAACATATCTGTCATTAAGAGAAGCCATAGCTTTTTTCATATAAAACACTCCCGTAATTGCAGATATTAAATCTGAAGCAGGATGGGCAATCCATGCGCCCATAACACCTGAAAATTTAACTAGTATTAAAAGTATTGGAATAAATATAAGAAGCTGTCTGTATATGGATAGTACAAAAGAAAGTCTAGCTTCTTCTATTGCTTGATAGTAGTATATAGCTACAAAATAAGGTGCTATACATGGGAAAATAGAGATTACTATTCTAAATGCTATTACAGCTTCATTTAATATATCCTTTTCTTTTACAAAACTTCCTATTACTTGAGGTGCTAAAACAAGCATTACAATCCATATTATTATGGAGGTAATAGAGACGGCAATTGTAGACTCCTTAACAATTTCTTTTAATCTCTTATAATTCTTCGCACCATAGTTAAAGGCTACCATAGGTTGCATAGCAGAAGTTATTCCTATAATGGTTATATACATAAACATGGATACCTTAGTTATGATTCCCACTATAATTATGGCAGTATCGCCACCTTCTGCAACTAGAAGATTATTTAAAATTATAGCTACCACAGCATCAGATATTTCCACAATAAAAGTAGAAAAGCCTACGCACAGTATAGATAGGATTATACTTTTATTAAAAGTAAAGCTAAAGGATAAATTCAGTTTCTTATTTAGCTTTAATAAATAATGGAACATATATATAGCTGATATAGCTTGAGATACTACAGTAGCAATGGCTGCACCTGAAACACCAAAAGATAACACAATTACTAATATATAATTTATTATTATATTACATACAGCACCTATAGAAGTAGCTACTAAATTAGCTTTAGCATTTCCAAGGGCTATCATAATATAACCTACAATAACTGTGGAACATTGGAACAATCCACCTAAAATCACAATACTAACATATTGGTCAGCATAAGAAAAAATAGTGTCTGTTGCACCTAAGTGGGTTAGGATGAAGCTTTTGAAAACATATATAAGCATTATAATTATTGAAATACCAACAATCATAATGGATAAAGCGTTGGTTATTATCTGACCTACCTTTTCATGATTTTTTTCTCCTAAACTCCTAGCTACGAAGGTAGAAGCTCCTACTGCAATCAAAAGTCCTATAGATATTATAAGTCTTTGAATAGGGAAAGCTATAGTTAAAGCACCTATGGCTGTGGCACCGATAGCTCTTCCTACAAATATGGTATCTACCATATTGTAAAGTTCTGCAACGAATAAGGATATTATAGCTGGTATGGCAAATTTCAATAGCACTTTACTTACTTTTCCTGAAGAAAAGTCTGAGCTATTAGAAATATTCTTTGTGTTTAAAGCCATAATTATCACCTTTATATCCTTTCTGTAATTTAATTTTTTACCGTATAATATAATTATAGTGTAAAAAAACGTACATTACATTGACTTAAATGCTCAATAAAAGGTATAAAACTGTTTACTTAAGTAAATGTTATTTTATGTAAATAAGCAAAAAAGCACCTTAATAAAGATGCTTTTGTACTTTTTTTAGTATTATGAGAACGGCCCCATAACCCTGTACTTTAGGAATTATATTATAAATATTACTTTTTTTTGCATAGCTAAAAGATATTTTAGGGAAAGACGCATTACTTAAAAGTTCTAGTTCATCTTCTGTAAGTCTTTTAGGTTTACCCGTTTTAACCCAATAATCATAAGCAGAAGCTACTTTTTCATTTATCTCATATCTTACTACTTTATAATCATAAAATAAGTTTGATATATTTAAAGAAAATTTTCTTTCAGCAGTATTTTTAATCCCTCTTCTTTTTAACATGTCCTGAAACATTATCAGGTTGGATATTTCATCACTATAACTGCACAACAGTATTTGTATATCTTCCCCCATTTTTGTTACTATACATCCATCATCTTTATATATAAGCTTATTTCCCAGTTTTGATAGAAAATAATAAGCATAGTAGGAAGGTTTTTTTATACCATTTTGAGTTATAAGGGCAGAATCACCGAAAAACAACTCATTAGAAATGTTCATAGTATAATTTATATTATCAAAAGCTTTAAAATATAATTTATTTTCTTGTATAAAGTTTTGTATTATATAGGGTATCATATAGCAAGTGTCATATATTGAATCACTTTTCAAATCATTAATTTCGTAACTAACTAGCTGCATATAATCTTCTAAAAGTTCTTCTATAGTATCTATATTTTCTTTAGTAAACTCACCTTTAACTTGAAATCGCCATTTCCCCAGCTCATAATCTCCAAATTCTTCTCTAAAGTAATATATGAAGCTGTTCAAAATATCCAATAACTTATCATACTCTATAGTATCTTGTATTACTATAAAAGGTCTTAAATCTATAGAAATTAAAAATTGTATAAGGTTTTTTACATCACTCCAATTGAAAAAATTACTTTCCTTTGAACATATTACTCCCATATCTATTGAAAATACTTCATATAACATAGCATATTTAAAGTCTACATCTTTTTGTATGTTAATTAAAAAATTTCTATGGGATTCCTTTAAAAGATCTTTAGCCTTTCCCATATTTATTATTTCCATAAAGTCATGATTAAAGTCTTCACCTTCTAGTGAAGCATCTATGTTTAATTTTATTATTTTATTTTCATAATTGAATCTATCATAATCCTCTAAATATATTGAAATATATTCTAAGGTATCTTTTATATCTAGTATAGTAAATTTTTTTAGTTTTTCTAAAGCTATATCATCTATTTTATATTTCTTCCTATATTGAAGAGGTGTACATTTGTAATGCTTTTTAAAATGTTTGTTAAAATACCTGCTGTGAGAAAAACCTAATTCATCTGATATTTCTGATATGCTTTTATCTGTATCTAAGAGGAATTTTATGGATTCTTCCACTCTGGTTAAATTTAAAAGATCTTTAAAACCATAGCCCATAGTATTTTTTATTTCGTGAGATAGATAATCAGAACTTAAATATTCTCTTTTAGCTATATCTTGAAGGCTTATTTTATCCTTATAATTGTTATATATATATCGTACTATTCTATCATATCTTTCAAATTGCTCTTCATTTTCCTTTAAATTATCTTTTTCATATATAAGTTGATGAAAGTTATTTATAAGATGATATAAAAGATCAACTAAAGTATCTTCAATGTAATCTTCATATTTATCCTGTTTTTGTATAGCCTCACAGGCTAATATGGATAGATATGATCTGAGTATACAGTACTTTTCTTCCTCTTGAGCTCCCGTTTCTGAAGAATTAGTATAGAAAAAAACATTTCGTATTCCCTTAAAGTATTTTTCAAAAAAACTTGGTTCTATATGAAAAGATAGCACTCTATTTTCTTCATCATTACTTTGTATACTGTGTGCTTCATCAGAATTTATTATTTCTATTTCTCCTGGATATACCTCGTAGTGACCTGCGTCTAAAGTTATATTTATAACTCCCTTTAGCACGAATAGTATTTCTATAGAATCATGCCAATGAATGGGATATTGTAAAATATTTATTAAAGACATTGTAATAGGCAAGTCAGCGAGATAAGTTATGTATTCTCTTCTCATAATTTTCCTCCTAAAATTTATCCGCTTCTAGCATTCAGGTAAAGTGAAAATTTCACCTAAAAATGTTTATCCGATGTCTATCACCGCTAATACCCCAACTTATAGAAGTTGTGGATAAGCGGTGCTACGACCCTGGATAACGGTTTCTAAGCTTCAGATGGGGGTAAAATGTCGAAATGGGATTTAACAAGCAAATTATTATTAATTTACTCTGGAGTCGAAGACAAAAAACTCCATCTGAAGCCAAGAATCCTGTTTATATTAAATATTATATCATACACGGAACTGTGTTATTTTTTCAAATACAATATCATAGGAGTATATGATAATATGACAATAAAAAAAATTAATTATGCAGTATAATTCACACTTCTTAACTTATATTTCATATATCATGCAATATACGCATAAGTACTATTGTAAAGTTTCATATGTTTATGATAAAATTTAAATATAAACTTTCAAATTAATTGTAGAGATGTATAATTTTATAAATATTCAAGAGGTGGAAAAAATGCTTTATTTTACTTTATTAATAATATTGGTAACATCTCTAATGTTTAACTACATAAATATAAAGGAAAATTATAAATTAAAAAAATCAAATAAAGGATTAAAACTTCAAAGAACATACTTTGAAGAACTATTAGAAAATTCAACAGATGGAATCCTTATTCTTGATAATAAGGATAGAATCATGAGTTCAAATAAAGCATTTGAAAGGCTTTTTCAATATAAATCAGATGAAATAATAAATTCCTTTGTAAATGATATTATTGCAGGACCAGAAATAAAGGATGCTTTTGAACTATCCAATATAGTTATGAACGGTGATAATGTTAGTGCAGAAGCCAAGCGAAAAAGAAAAGATGGAGTTCTTATAGATGTAAATATACTTGCTTTTCCAGTGATGCTTAATACAAATCAAATTGGAGTATATGCAGTATATAAAAATATCACTGATAAGAAGGAAGCGGAGAGGGCATTAGAGTTACAGAGGACTTATTTTAGACAACTTTTTGAAAATTCACCAGAAGCAATATGTATAATAGACACTAAAGATAGGTTCATTGACGTAAATTATGCCTTTGAAAAACTTTTTGGATATACTAAATATGAACTTATAAATTATTCTATAAATCAGCGAATTGTTCAAAGTGATTTAGTTTGTGAAGCAAGTAAAATTTTAGAAAATGTTATGGATGGAAATGTTATAGAATATGAAACTATAAGGATGAGAAAGGATAAAACAGCTGTAGATGTGTGTATTCTTGGTTATCCTATAATTTTTCAAAGTAAGCAAATAGGTGTGTTTGGAATATATAAAGACATAGCACAGCGAAAAAAAATAGAAACAGAACTAACGTATATAAGTACGCATGATGGGCTTACTGGTTTGTACAATAGATCTTACTTTGAAAAGTCACTAAATAAATATGATAAAGAAAAATCAGAAAAAATAGGTATGATAGTTTGTGATGTGGATGGCTTAAAACTTGTAAATGACAACTTAGGACATGATTTTGGTGATAAATTACTTACTTATATAGCTAATATAATCAAGGACGTTTGTTCCATTAATAACTGTATTGCATCAAGAATTGGTGGAGATGAATTTGTAATAATTTTAAATGATTGCTGTAAAGATGAATTAGAAAAGTTAAATGAATGGCTAAAAAAAGCTATAAATGAATTTAATCTAACTGATTCTGATTTATATTTGAGCATTTCTACAGGAACCGCTTACATGGGAGAGAAAATTAAACCTATAAGAGAACTTTTTATAGAGGCTGATAACAATATGTATCAGTATAAAACCTGTAAAAAACAATACAGTATGGAAAAAATAATGTATAAAGTAGTTTCTAAAATTACTGAAGCAAATTGACCAAGCTTTAAACACTTATTTTAAAATATATAGTAATGCTTTAGAATAGTGAAAATTGCATATAACATATAAAAATCCCTCACTTATTGTATAGTGTGGGATTTTTATATATTATAATGTTTATTTAAGTTCTAAACTTGTTATTAACTTAGCTTTATTATATAAATCGTTAACCTGATTACATAATTTAATTGTCACATCTACATAATTTAGTTGCACATAATTAAAATTAGTTAAATATTTTTAAAAATAGAATAAATCGTATATAATATGGAAAATCATGAAAAATAAAGTCATTTAATAAATTATAACATCATAAAATTACATTAATTTTCCTATATATTTTGGAAAAATATAGTTCAATTATAAAAAATAATGTATATTTACTCTTAACACTATAATTCCTAGGAAATACTAGGATTTTATAGAATTTAATTTAAAAATGGTAAGATACAATTAATAGTACCATTTGACTGTGAAAAGATGATATTCTAGAATGTTTACGAATGTACATTTTTTATAGTAATAAATTTTTATTATAGAATTCTTGTATAGTAAGGTCTGAAATTAAATTTTATACTTTACAAAACAAAGGAGTGAAACATAAAATGGAAGAGAAGATATTAACTGTGTGTCCATACTGTGGCGGAGGATGTCAATTATACCTAGTAGTTGAAAATGGACAAATAGTTAGAGCTGAGGCTGCCGATGGAAGAACAAATGAAAAAAATTTATGTCTTAAAGGATACTATGGATGGGATTTTCTAAATGATCCTCAGCTTTTAACGTCTAGATTAAAAAAACCTATGATAAGAAAAAATGGAGAATTAGAAGAAGTTTCATGGGATGAAGCTATTCAATTCATTGCAGATAGATTGATTGTAATAAAGGAAAAATATGGACCAGATGCTATTATGGGAACAGGTTCTGCTAGAGGTCCAGGAAATGAAGCTAATTACATAATGCAAAAATTTATGAGAGCTGTAATTGGTACAAATAACGTAGATCATTGTGCTAGAGTTTGACATGCTCCATCAGTAGCCGGTCTGGCTTACTCATTAGGAAATGGTGCAATGTCTAATTCAATACCAGAAATAGAAGATACAGATTTATTATTTGTATTTGGATATAATGCAGCAGATTCACATCCAATTGTTGCAAGGAGAATAGTTAGAGCAAAAGAAAAGGGTGGAAAAATTATTGTAACTGACCCAAGGATAACTGAAACAGCTAGAATTTCAGATTTATGGCTACCTATAAAAGGTGGAACAAATATGGCATTAGTTAATGCGTTTGGAAATGTATTAATTAATGAAAATCTTTATAATAAAGAGTATGTTGAAAAATACACTGAGGACTTTGAAGAATATAAAAAATCTGTAGATAAGTATACTCCAGAGTATGCAGAGAACATAACTGGCATTCCAGCAAATGATATTAGAAAAGCTATGAGAGAATATGCTAAAGCCAAAAATGCTATGATTCTTTACGGTATGGGAGTTTGTCAATTTTCACAAGCTGTTGACGTAGTTAAAGGTTTAGCATCACTTGCTCTTTTAACAGGTAACTATGGAAGACCATCAGTAGGAATAGGTCCAGTTCGTGGCCAGAACAATGTACAAGGTACTTGTGATATGGGAACACTTCCAGATGTATTTCCAGGATATCAAAGCGTTACAGATACTAAAGTAAGAGAAAAATTTGAAAAGGCTTGGGGAGTTAAGCTTCCAAATAAGCCAGGATACAAATTAACAGAGGTTCCTCATTTAGTATTACATGATAAGAAGATTAAAGCTTACTACATTTTTGGAGAAGACCCAGTACAAAGCGATCCAAATGCTGCGGAAGTTAGAGAAACTCTAGATGTATTAGATTTTGTAATAGTTCAGGATATATTCATGAACAAAACAGCTCTTCATGCAGATGTAGTTCTTCCAGCTACGGCTTGGGGAGAACATGAAGGAATTTACTCATCTGCAGATAGAGGATTCCAAAGATTTAGAAAAGCAGTAGAGCCAAAAGGAGAAGCAAAACCAGATTGGCAGATTATATGTGAAATAGCTACTGCCATGGGGTATCCTATGAGCTATAAAAACACAGAAGAAATTTGGGATGAGATGAGAAGCCTTTGCCCAAGTTTTGCAGGAGCAAGCTACAAGCATATTGAGGAACTTGGAAGTATCCAATGGACTTGTCCTACAGAAGATCATCCTGGTACACCGTATTTATATGAAGGCAACAAGTTTAGTACTCCTAGCGGAAAAGGAAAATTATTTGCAGCTGAATGGAGAGCGCCAGGGGAATTGCCTGATGAGGAATATCCACTTAGTTTATCTACAGTTAGAGAAGTAGGTCATTATTCAGTAAGAACTATGACTGGTAACTGTAGAGCTTTAAAGGAATTAGCTGATGAACCAGGTTATATCCAAATGAGTCTTTATGATTCACAGATTTTAGGAATAGAGGAGGAGGAACTAGTAAGAGTAACGTCTAGAAGAGGAAGTATAATTACTAGAGCTTTAGTTACAGATAGAGTAAAAAAAGGAGCTACGTTCATGACTTATCAATGGTGGATAGGTTCTTGTAATGAATTAACAAGTGATTATGTAGATCCTATTACAAAAACTCCAGAATTCAAATATTGTGCAATTAAAGTTGAAAAAATACAAGATCAAAATTGGGCAGAACAATACGTAAAAGATTCATATACTAAACTTAAAAAGCAAATGAAAGTTGAATCAGTGCAATAGACAAGGGATAATTAACAATTGTAAATTGATAATAATATATTTGGATGTTTTGACTAACCCATAGATTTCTAACACTAAAATTGTTGAAGAGTCTATGGGTTAAAAAACGCTATAATTAATATTTTATACTTTGCTAACTTTTGACAAATCAGCTATGGACGGATATGCTATAAAAAGTGAAGCTGGTAACTATTATAAATATAAAATAGGAGAGGTTTTAAATGAAAAATGCATATTTAAGTAAAAAAGAAAAGTCTAAAATTATTTCTATAGTTGCAACAAAGTCAGGTACAGGCAAAACTACTTTAATTGAAGGACTAATTAAAATTTTAAAAGAAAGAAATTATAGTGTTGGAGTGTTAAAACATGATGCCCATAAATTCGATATAGATAAAGAGGGTAAAGATTCTTATAGATTTGCAGAAGCAGGAGCGGACAATGTAATTATTGCGTCTAAAGAAAAGTTAGCTATGGTACAAAGATTAAAAGAAGAAAGAACTATTGCAGACATTCTTCCTCTTTTTAATAATTTAGATATTGTAATTGTTGAAGGTTTTAAAAACAATGACTATCCTAAAATAGAGGTACATAGAAAAGGTGTTGATGATAAATTACTTTGTAATAATCCTAATTTTAACATTTCAAGTTTTATAGCATTAGCTAGTGATGAATTATTAAATGTAAACATTCCAGTTTTAGACATAAATGATATTTCTTCTATAGCTGATTTTATAGTTAATATCAAACAGTAGATATTAGTTAAATGTTGATTATTGGTTACAGACTTTTATCAAGTGATTCTTAGACTTAGGTGGAGTTTGCTTATGACACTGGGCAAATTACTGGTTGACACCAGCAAATATGCCCGTTAAATGACATTTAGGCATTTAACCTCTCTCCATCTAAGTCTTAGAAGAACTTATCTAGGGGCGTAGCAGCCGTCATCCCCCACCTTGAAGAGGATGGGGGTGTTACGGATGATAGCCATCGGATAAAGGTCAAATCATAAATTACAAACTGTAAATTTAGAAAAGGAGTCTGATTATGGATAAAACGTTAAAATGTAAGGTATTTAAGCTAGATGGAAATGAAAAAAGCTTTTCAGATGAATTATTAGTATGCGAATATCCCTTAACAATTTTACTTAACAAGAAAAAGATAGCAACACTTTTATGCAGCCCAGAAAATCTTAAATTTTTAGCATTAGGTTTTTTAAGGACAGAACAATTAATTACAACATTGGATGATGTTACTCATTTTAATTTGGATGAGAAACGAGGAATTGCAGAAGTAGAAACTAAGGATAAAAATATATATGTTAAAAAATTCCAATCTAAAAAACTTAGTATTCAAAAAAACGAAGAAGGCTATGAAAACAATAGTTCAGAGTTTTTGGATTCAATGAATTGTGAACCTGTACATAGTGACATTATTTTGACTACGGATAAAATTTATAAGTTCATGGAAAGCAACCTTAACTATTCAGAAACTTTTAAGAAAACTGGAGGGGTACATAGCATAGCTTTATGTGATACGGACAATGTAATAGTTACATGTGAAGACGTGGCACGTCATAATGCTATGGATAAGGTTATAGGTTCAGCACTTATAAATAATATTTTTTTAAAGGATAAAATAATGATATTAAGTGGAAGAGTATCTCTAGAGATGATACTAAAATCTGCTAAACTTCAAATACCGATCATTATATCAAAATCTGCACCAACTAGCTTATCAGTGAAATTAGCTAAAAAGTTAAATATAACTTTAGTAGGTTTTGTTAGAGGAAATAGAATGAATATATATGCAAACGAACATAGAATACAAATGGAAGATTAGAAAGGTGATAAGATGATGAAGACTACACTTAATTCTTTTGTTGTAGCTAATCCTAATAAATGTATAGGATGTAAGGCTTGCGAAGTAGCTTGTTTTGCAGCTCATAATAAAAGTAATAATGTTGGAGCTACAATTGGTACGGTTACAACGCCTATTATACCTAGATTATATACTGTTAAAACTGATAATTTCACTGTGCCTGTTCAGTGTAGACAATGTGAAGATGCACCTTGTGCTAATAGTTGTATAGTAGGAGCTATAAAACAAGAAGGAAATTCTATAATCATAGATGAAAAAGCATGTGTAGGATGTAAAAGTTGTTTACTTGCATGTCCTTTTGGAGCTATAGATTTATTACCACAATATAACAATGGACAAGAAGTTTTTCAAATTAATTTAAAAGAAGAGAGTAAGTATGGTTTAGATTATAAGGAAAAGATTATTGCTTATAAATGTGATTTATGTAAGGAAAGCGGTGAACAAGCATGTATAAATGCATGCCCTAAAAATGCTTTAACGTTGATAACTCCAATGCAGGAGAAAAAGCACCGCAATAAACAAGCAGCAACAGGTTTATTACAGACTATAAAAAATTACAAATAATTGATGAGGCAATTAACAACTATTCTTTGCAACAATATATGGAGGTAATTTTATGAATATAATTAACATAGATAAAGAACTATGTACGGGATGCAGACAATGTGCAGAGGTCTGTCCAGTTGATGCTATAGAAGGAAAGCAGGGAGATCCTCAAAGTATAAACACAGATCTTTGTGTTTTATGTGGACAATGTGTACAAAAATGTAGTGTATATGCTTCAAGTTTTGATGAAAATATAACACCAAGAGCTATGAAATTAAATGAAAGAAATATGCTACCAAGTATTCAGGAACCACTTTTTGCAGCTTATAATATGGGACAAGTAAATCAGGTGAAAGAAGCATTAAAAAACACTAATCTTTATAAAATCGTACAATGTGCTCCAGCAGTAAGAGTTGCACTAGCAGAAGAGTTTGGAATGGAATTAGGATCACTAACTCCAGGAAAAATGGCAGCAGCTCTTCGTCGTCTAAATTTTAATAGAGTATATGATACTAATTTTGCCGCTGATTTAACTATTATGGAAGAAGGCAGTGAATTAATAAAAAGAGTAACAGAAGGAAAAAATTTACCTATGTTTACTTCTTGTTGTCCTGCTTGGGTTAAATTTGCTGAACAAGAATATCCAGAACTTTTAAATCATCTTTCAACCTGTAAATCACCACAACAAATGGCAGGAGTAATGTTTAAAACTTATGGAGCTAAAATTGACAATGTAGATGCAAACAAGGTTTTTAGTATAGCTATTATGCCTTGTACATGCAAACAATTTGAGTGCGATAGAGAAGAAATGAATGTCAGTGGATATAAAGATGTAGATATAGTTATAACTACTAGAGAGTTAGCTAATCTAATCAAGGATATGGGCATTGACTTTGTAAATCTTCCAGAAGAAGATTTTGATGCACCTCTTGGAACTTACACTGGTGCAGGAAATATATTTGGTGT
Organism: uncultured Clostridium sp.; assembly: GCA_964554365.1. Lineage (GTDB taxonomy): Bacteria > Bacillota > Clostridia > Clostridiales > Clostridiaceae > Clostridium_AM. The sequence continues at coordinate 24,624 of CAZKOJ010000004.1, forward strand.
TACAGGAGGTGTTATGGAAGCAGCTCTTAGAACAGGATATGAGCTCATTAGCAAAAAAACTATCCCTAGCTTAGATTTAGAATTTGTAAGAGGGGGAGAAGGGTTAAGAATTGCTTCAGTTAAAATTGATGATCTAGAATTAAAAATTGCAGTAGTTTCAGGCTTAAGAAATGTAGTACAAGTGCTTGAAAGTGTAAAACAAGGTAAATGTGATTTTCACTTTGTAGAAGTAATGACTTGTCCAGAAGGATGTGTAAGTGGTGGTGGGCAACCTAAACTTCTTTTAGAGGAATATAGAAAAATTGCTTATAAAAATAGAAAAAAATCAATTTATAACCATGATTCTAAGTTAGAATTAAGAAAATCTCATGAAAATCCAGCTATTAAAAAAGTGTATGAGGAATTTTTAGGTGAGCCATTAGGACACAAATCACATAATCTTTTACATACTAAATATGTTTCTAGAAAGGAGCAAAAATAATGAATACTTTTGTTGTTGCGGACCCAAATAAATGCATAGGCTGTAGAACTTGTGAGGTAGCTTGTGTAGTAGCTCATTCAGAAAATAATATATTTACTTCAAAAAATGAGGATATAGATTTTAATCCACGTTTAAGTGTTATAAAAACAGCACAAGTAAGTGCACCTATTCAATGTAGACATTGTGAAGATGCACTCTGTGCGAATGTATGTCCAAATGGTTCTATAGTTAATAAAGATGGAGTAATATATGTAAATAAAAACACTTGTATTGGATGCAAAACTTGTCTTATGGCATGTCCCCTAGGAGCTATTGATTTGGTTACAGACTATAATAATGGAGAAAAAGTATTGCAAAAGGGTTTAAAGTTTGATCATAATAATAAATTATTCTTTAAAGAAAAAATTATAGCTAATAAATGTGACCTTTGTATAGGCAGAGAAAGTGGACCAGCTTGCGTAGAAGTCTGTCCTACAAGTGCCTTTAAAATAGTCAAGGCTAATGATCTAGATAAGTCCATTAAAGAAAAAAGAAGACAAGTTGTAATGGAATTAGTAAATATGTCTAAATAAACAAATAAGTAAATCTTCATTAAAAATAAAAATTCATTGGATAGAATTATTTGTAGATAGTGAATACATCAGGTATAGTAAGGAAAATTGTAAATACATGGTTGGGATATGTTTAAGGTTGAATAATTATAGCTAGGGAGTGGGGGAAAACATAAATATGATAGATTCATATGAAAGAAATATAAATTATTTAAGAATATCTATAACGGATTTATGTAATTTAAGATGTAAATATTGCATACCTAAAGAGGGGATACCAAAAATAAACCACAATGAAATTTTAAGCTTTGAAGAAATAGAAGAAATAACAAAGGTATTTGTATCTTTGGGCATTAATAAAATAAGAATAACAGGTGGAGAGCCTTTAATTAGGAAAGATATTTTAAGGTTAATAGAAAATATAGGAAAAATTTATGGGATAAAAGATTTTGCGCTTACAACAAATGGAATACTATTAAAAAAACATGCCAAAGATTTGAAAGAATTAGGTCTTAATAGAGTAAATATAAGTTTAGATACATTAAATGCTGAAAAGTATAAGGAAATAACTAGAGGCGGAGATATTAACCAAGTATTAGAAGGTATAGAAGAAGCTAAGAAGGTAGGACTTTCCCCTATAAAACTAAATGTGGTTTTAGTTGGTGGATTCAATGAAGATGAAATAGAAGATTTCGTTAAACTAACTGTAGAAGATAGTATAGAGGTTAGATTTATTGAGTTAATGCCTATAGGACAGGCTAAGGAGTGGTCTTTAGATAAATTTATATCTAATAAGAAAGTACTGGAAAGAGTTTCGGAATTAAAAGAGATTCCAAACCAGGATGTTTCATCTCCTGCCAAATATTATAAGCTGCCTAATTCAAAGGGAAAGGTTGGACTTATAAACTCAATTTCATGTAAATTTTGTGATAATTGCAATAGAGTTAGATTAACGGCAGATGGGAAAATTAAACTTTGTCTACATTCTAATGATGAAATAGATTTGAAAACTCCTTTAAGAAAAGAAGAAGATATAAAAGATATAATTATTAAAGCAATAAAACAAAAGCCTAAATCCCACAATTTAGAGGATGGAGAATATATAGCTAGAGATATGATAGCTATAGGAGGATAGAAAAGTCAAAGATTCTGAGAATACTTTGTGGTAAGTGAAGAGCCATAACCTGCACATAGTAAACGATGTAAGGGTTATGGCTCTTCACCTACCATAAAATACATCAGAATACTAACACTTCAGGTGTCTTATCTTTTTCAAACTTTAAAAAAAATATATTTGTATATGTAACCTTTTATATGTTAAGCTTGTCTAATTTATGTAACAAGTAATAGAGAGGTGAGGAAATGAATGATACTGACATAGTTATTAAAGCTCAAAAAGGAGATGATAATTCATTTTGTGAATTGATAAATTGTTACAAAGAAAGGCTTTACAAAACAGCCTTTGCCTACTTAAAAAATGAAGATGAGGCTTTAGATATTGTAAGTGATACTATTTATAAAGCCTATATGGATATAAAAAAACTAAAAAAACCTGAATTTTTTAACACTTGGATTACAAAGATACTTATAAATAATGCTATAAATAGATTGAAAAAAAATAAAAAAATTATTTTAATTGATGAATATGAAAAAATTGATAAATTTACAGAGAATGTTTCAGATATAGGTTTGGATATACCTAAGTACATTGATCTTTACAATGCTATTGATAATTTAAATGTAAAGTCAAAAAGTATAATAATTTTAAAATATTTTCAAGATATGACTATTTCTGAAATATCAAAAGTTCTTGAAATTCCAGAAGGAACTGTAAAAGTTTATATACATAGAGCATTAAAAAAATTAAAAATTGATTTAAAGGAGGAATTTGATTAAATGGATTTTAAGCCAGAAAATGGATTCGAACAAATAAAAGTTTCGGACAAACTAGATGATGTAGTGGAAAAAGCTATAAATAAAGCTAAAAAAGATAGGAAAAAGAGAAATCTAAAAACAAAGTTCATTAAGTATAGTATGGCTGCAGCATCAATAGCTATTATATGTATTAGCAGCATTAAATATATACCAGTTTTTGCTCAGGCAGTTAGTAATGTTACTATGGGACCAGCCATAAATCGTGAATTACAGTTTCATTATGATAAAAACATAGGAACTGCAGTTAAAGAAGGAGTATCGCAGCATGTGAATGAATCTAAAATAGATGAAAATATAAAAGTTACTATAAACAACATAGTTGGAGATGATAAAAAATTATTCATTTTTTATACATTAAATGGCAAAATGAACAAGGAAGGACTTAAAAATCTTCTTTTGCAAAATTTTAAAATAAGTGATGATGAAGATAATACTCTTTTAAATAGTACTTCTAATTATTATTCTAAACTTCCACCTATGTTAAATAATGAGGAAGGAGAATTCCTATTAACATTTAATAAAAGATATAGATGCATAGTTACCTCTCTTGGTAATAATATTAAAAATTACGGACAAAATCAGGAAACTTATGGATGCATAGAACTATCAACTTATGGTGGTTCTAAAATACCTAATGAATTAAATCTAAAATTATTAAGTTTTACGGAAGTTTATAAAATGAGTTATTCAAAAGAAAAATATGAGGATTTTCTTTCTGAGTTTAAAAGAAATCCAATGAGCATAAATGGAGATTGGAATTTTCATTTGTATATTGGAAAAAGATTAAAATATGAAAAACCAGAAACGTATAGTAATATAAAATTTCATACAAATTATACAGACTTTGATATAAAATCTTTCAAAATATACCCTACACGTATTGAAACAAGAATAGAGTTAGGAAATAACAAAGTAGACTCACTACAATGTTATTCTATAGGAAGTGTATCTACAAAAAATGGAAAAATAAATAATAACAAATTACCTTATTTAATTGATGAGAAAGGTAACAAATATATCCTTTCGGATGATGAAATTAGTGAACTAGATTCTGATAAATGTTTGAATTTAACTTTTGAAAGTTGTTATTTTAATCATTCAAAAGAACTGTACTTAGTAATAAATCAGTTGAATTATAATGATGGTTCCGAAAATTCAGTACAAAATATTGATGAAATGAAAATAAGAATAAAGTAAGAAATGAGGAATATTTCAATGGCAAAAAAAACTTTTTCGATAAAAAAAATTGTGGCATTTGTTCTTTATGTGACTTTTTTTATAGGAGTTACTTCCCCGTTTTTTGTATTATATGGTCCTTTTAATAATGTAAAAAAGGCCTTAGTAGGTATGGTTCTTGGTTCTAGACATAGATATTTAGTAGAAATGTTTTTATCAAAAGCTTCAATTGAAGAAATCGCAGGAAAGGAAAAAAATAATACTTCAAAAATTGATGAAGATATTAATAAAGTTAAGATAAAGTATAAAAATGACGCAGAAATAATTAAATATGATATAAATACTAAGAAATTTGATGGATATCTTTTAGAAATAAAAGATCCTACTAGAATAAAAATTGCCTATACAAAACATTCAAACAAAGGGCAAAAAACAAGTGAAATGGCTAAAGAAAGAAATGCTGTGGCTGCCATTAATGGAGGCTCTTTTGTAGATAAAAACTATGCTGGAGTTGGATCAACCCCAGGAGGATTTGTTATTTCCAAGGGACAAGTTATATACAAAGATTGTGATGAGGATACTCCAGCAAATGTAGTGGCTTTTACAAAAAACGGAAAATTAGTAGTAGGTGATCATAGTATAAATGAACTTAAAGATAAAGATATTGATGTAAGTGAAGCAGTATGTTTCTTGGCGCCTACTTTAATTATAAACGGAGAAAAACAAATAAGGGATCCACAATGTGATGGTTCTAATCCAAGGACAGCAGTAGGACAAAAAGAAGATGGTACAGTATTATTTTTGGTTACAGATGGTAGAAAGAACATAGTGAAGTTAGGTGCAAGTCTTTATGATTTGCAGGAGATATTATTCGACCATGGTGCAGTTAATGCTGGAAGATTAGATGGAGGATATTCAAGTACAATGTATTACGATGGTGAAGTGATTAATAGTCCTAATGAATGGGATGGAGAAAGAACAGTTCCTACTGCTTTATATGTAGAACCAGTGAAGTAGTAATGAAATGAAAAATTATTTTAAATACTGATGTAGATAATTATATAGGGAGTTGTAGTATAATGAATTTATTTAAAAAATTATTAATTTGGAGTGTAATTGCAGTGTTCATTGAATCTATAATGTTTTTTTCTCTTGATAGAATTTATGCAAAATCACTTTCAGGTTATAAAGAAGTAAAAAGTGTTCAAAAAACAAGTAAAAAAACATATAATGATGTTAAAGTTCCTGAAAATGCAGAAAATATAGAAGTTTCATATGATGGAAAATACATATCTTATTATGAAGATAAGGTACTAAAAGTAGTTAATTCTGAAGATGGGAAGAGTCAAAGCATAGATACTAGTAGCAATGTGTCTATCTGTTATTTTAAATGGATTCCAGATAGTAATTTGATTTTAATTTGTGAAAAAGATAATAAAAATAGAATAAATTTTTATAAATATAATCCTAGCAAAGATAGTAAAATTCAAATAACTGACCACGATATGAAACCATTAATAATCCAAGCTAATAGTAAAAATGACAAAGTAGAAAATATTGTTACATCCACAGACAGTCATGTAATGTATACAAAAGTTTTACATAGTAATGGTAAAAGTGATATATATAGAGGAAATGTTATGAATCAAACCGAGAAAATTAAAACTTCTAATAATGAAATAGGTAATATTTCAATGTTAAACCTTGCTTCTGATCTAATATATGAAGATAAAGAAGAGGACGAAATAAAAAATGTAGTTCAAAATGTAACTAAAAATAAAAAAGGTGAAGAAAAAAAATCAACTAAGATTTATAGCATTGAATTTGATGATAATAATAAAAAAGTTTTATTAGGTACAGATGCTGAAGATAAAATATATATAGGAATGCTTGAAAAAGGCAAAGTAAGCAAAATATTATTTGGAGATTTAAAAACTCCTATAGATAATTGGAAAAGTTTAAAATTACCAGAAATAACAGATAAAAAAGATATAATTATAACTAAAGAAGGCGACATATATATAAATGACCAGTCCAAAGGATATGTTAAAAATTTAGTATCTAATACGGAAACAAAATATAATGGGACCTTTATAGGAATACAAAATAAAAATATATATAATCTTTCTGATAACAAAGTAAGTAGAACAGCACTAAAATAATTATTTATCCGATGTATACCACCCAAACTTTACAAAGCTAAGACTATTGTCAGCATTGCAGTTAAATTGATTTAATAAAACACATGATATATAATTATATGCATATTGGAAATTAAGATTAATTTAACTAAAAACATGTAGGAGGAAATATATGAGTGAAATTGCTAAAAGATTAAACCAATGCAGAAAACCTGAAGGAGATTTAGGCAAAATTGTTGTAAATGATATGAATGAAAGCCATTATGAACTAACAGGATGGGGACTTGGAAATATAGATATAGAAGAGAATAGCACTATTTTAGATATAGGCTGTGGCGGTGGAAAGACTGTAAATAGGCTAGCTTCTATAACAAAGGGAAAGGTTTTTGGAATTGATTATTCCATAGATTGCGTTAATTGGTCAAAAGAATACAACAAAGAATTAATATATAAAGGGCAAGTAGAAATTTTCAATGCTAGTGTAGAAAAGATTCCTTTTGAAGATGAAAAATTTGATGTTGTGTCTGCAGTAGAAACTATTTATTTTTGGCCAGATCTTATTTCTAACCTTGTGGAAGTAAGAAGAATTTTAAAACCAACAGGAAAAATAATCATAATAAATGAAATGTATGATGATGAAAAATTTAAAGACAGAAATGATGAATTAGTGAAAAATAGTAATATGAAAATATACTCTCCAGAAGAATTAAAAGTGATTATGAATAATGCAGGTTATAATAATATACAAATAGAGCTAAAAGAAGAGAAAAATTGGTTATGTTGTATAGGTGAAAAATAAAAAAAAGGTCATTAATATAGTAAATTTACTATATTAATGACCTTTTAACTGTATAAATAAAAAAGTTGAAATATTCACTTATTCACTTGACAATTATTGTTTACAATTGTAGACTGTAATTGTAGATCTACAATTGTAAACTTAAAATGGAGGAATAAACTATGAAAGATATGCCAAAAATCTCAGCAGCTGAGTGGGAAGTAATGAAACTTCTTTGGAAGAATAATCCTTTAACATCTGAAAAAATAATTAATTCGCTAACAAATAAAATGGATTGGTCAACACAAACTGTAAAAACATTTATAACTAGACTTTTGAAAAAAGAAGCAGTAGGATTTGACAAAATAGGTAGAACCTATAATTATTATCCATTAATATCTGAGAATGAATGTATAAAAGCTGAAAATGAATCTTTTCTTCAAAAGGTATACGATGGAGCTGTAGGTATGCTTTTTACAAAATTTTTAGAGGAAGAGTCTTTGTCTGAAAAAGAAATTGAAGAGTTAGAACAACTTCTTAAAAATAAGAAAGAAGGAAAGCAAAGTTAGGTTTTTATAGTTAAAAAACAGGGGGATATTAAACATGGATATCTTAGTTAAAACTTTTTTATGGGTTCTACACGCTTCATTAACAACAAGTATTGCAGCGATATTAGTAATTTTAACTTTAAAATTATTTAATAATCATATTGGAGTAAGGCTTCAGCATGCTTTGCTTATTATAATTATAATAAGGCTTATAATACCTGTAAATATTCAAAGCAACATAAGTTTGTTTAATATTTTATTCGGAAAATATGAAAATAAAATATTAAACGTTAAAAGTAACACTAATCTTGCTTATGACTTTCTAAGAGAAGGAAAAGTTTACTTGAATGATAAACAAAAATATCAAACAGTATCTGAGACCACATCTTTAGAAAAAACAAGTCATAATGAAGAAAAAGTAAAAAAAGAAAATATACTTCCTTATGTTTTGAATATAGCTTCTTGCATATGGATAGCTGGATTTTTTATTACAACTCTCTTTTTTTTATTGGTTATATGGAGATTTAAAAGAAAAACCTTGAATTTAAAGGAGCTTACGGATTTAAAGGTTACAGCTTTACTGGAAGAATGTAAAAAGAAAGCTAATATAAATAGAAATATTCCTATTTATGCTTGTGATAGTTTTAAAAGTCCATGTATATTTGGAATTTTAAAACCCAAGGTTTATATTCCTAAATATGCATGCATTACAAAGAATTATAAACAGCTCTCACAGATACTTTTACATGAGCTGATACATTATAAAAGAAAAGATTTGTTTTATAACTTTCTTGGGACCATTGCTCTTTTGATACATTGGTTTAATCCCATAGTATGGTTTTCAATAAAGAGAATGAAACTCCAAAGAGAGTATGCTTGTGATGCTTATGTACTTGAAATTTTAGGAGAAGAAGAAGCTATAGAATATGGTATGAATCTTATTAATTTTTCAAAATTGTTTTCAAAAAATTGTAAAGCTCCACACCTAGCAATTTTTTTTGAAACAAAAAACCAAATTAGAAGGAGAATAGAAATGATAAAAAAGTTTAAAAAAGGATCTTATAGAATGTCAGCAGCAGCAGTTATATGCTGTGTACTAGCTGGAGGTGTTGTGTTTACAAATGGTGTAACTGCTAAAGGTATGAAATCTGATACAGCTGTTGCAGCGATTAAGAGTAATGACTCAGTAAAAAAAGAAAATAGTAAATTTCTAATTGATGCACCAACTAAAAGCTATGATAATATAAAAAAAGCAGGAGAAATTGCAGGACTTAAATTCAAGGTGCCTGATTCACTTCCAGTGGATTATGTAGTAAGTGATAGTTTTCAGGTTTCTAAAATCTCTGACAAAGACAATGCCTTAAAAATATCTTTTGACAAAAAAAAAGGTGGAAAAATTACCAATAGATTCGTCTTTCACGTTTCTAAAGAAAGTATGGAAGAATTTTTAAAGAAGAATGCAGAGAATAAAAAGAACCAGAATGTACAAATAGATAATACAGGAAACGATGGAAAAGTTGAATTTAGCAAAGAAGTAATAAATTTGGCAGGAATAAAGGGATCTAATATCACTATAAAAAGTACATTGCCTGGAAATTATCAAGAAATAAGCAAATTTTTTGTATGGCAAAATGAAGGAATGTGGTATAGCATAGAATATAATCAAGGATTTGAAGGAAGCAAAAATTCTAAAAAATTCATGGATCTTTCTATAGATGATGTAGGAAAAGTTGCATCCTCAATAAAATATGTTGAAGATATAAAAAATGTAAATTATTCTGTAAAAAAAGAAGTCTCAACGGAAATTGCTACATTTACAATTTATGATAAGGAAGATTTAAAAAGGGCTAAAGAGCTTTTAGGATTTGATCCTAAACTACCATTAAATATTAATAAGGATATAACTATAAGAGGTTCAGCAGTAGGAATTTCAGGAAATTCTGATATTGAAAATAAAAGAATTAATTATGAACTGGATACATTTTACGACCTAAAAAAAGGTTCATTAACATTTTGGCAAGGAAAAACCTCAAAAACTTATGATGATATAAAGAAAAATGGATATGTTGAAGTTGAAAACGGATCTGATAAAAGAAAACAGCTAAAAGTTCAGACATTAAAAATTAATGATAAGGAAGTTTTTAAATACGAGGACTCTTTTGAATCTGAAATAAATAAACAAGCAAAATTAGAACAGTATGTTTGGAAAGAAAATGGATTTTATTGTAGAATTTCAATATTTGCAGAAGTTGAAAATCCAGATGAAATAGCTAAAGAATTTGTTAATTCAAAGCCAATAGACTAAATTTAATTATATATTGAAAGTAACAAGATTGCATAGTTAATAGTAGGCAATCTTGTTACTTGATTAGCATAGTTTTCATTACATCTTTACAACAAGACGTGTAACAACAGTAGCAAAAGTATCTTTATCCCATTGTAAAATGGACTCTACACCACCTAAGCTATCTGCATTATAAATACCTATAATTCTTTGGTGTGTAAGAAGTTGAAAAATATTAGAACCATCTAAGCTCAAAGGCGACAGATTTCCAATACCTAATACCCCACCAGTTATAGATTCTTTAAGTTTTCCATTTGGATAATAGAGTTTGGATAAATATTCTTTATCCCTTATAGCTGTAAGATCTATTAAGCCTTCTAGGTTGCTGTTTTCAGATTTAATTCTAACCTTATAATAATCTTCGTACACTGCACTATATACATTATTTTCATTGAATTTTTCATAGTCAAAAAGAAGCTTTGTTACATTATTTTTAAAGGAATAAATATAATTGAAGTAATACCCTCCGCTGCCTCCTGAATTTATGGATAAAAGTACTTGGGGTATCTTATCTTCTTGGAATCTTCCTATAAACAAGGTTGGAGCATATCCACCATTATCTTTTGGTGTCACTTTTATATTTACCCCTGTTTTTTCATTTTGTACAGTAAGAATTATATCTTCAATAAAACCATTTTCACCGTAAGGCTTTTTGCCTGTAAGTATTAAAGTTTCATCTAGTCCATCACCATTCACATCTGCAAATTTAGAGTCAAGAATATAAATTTTATCTTTTGTAGTATTTAACTCAATTGGTATTCTAAAAAACATATAAACTTCCTCCATTATTACTGTTGTATTAGTATACTATAGTCAATTAAAAAATGTACATAAAATAAATATACAGAAAATAGTTTTTTGAATACTAAAACAGGACTATATGACTTATCAAATGTGCCATAAGATAGTTTAAAATTGAATATAACAGAATAAGAAAAACAAATACATATATGGGTATAAATAGGTAAAACCTATTTAACAATTGAAATAACTTCTAGTAGAATGAAGGTGAAAGATTAAAAAAATAACAAGGAGGAGAATCATGAAAGATAAAATGGGGATTATAGGTGCCGGTGCTTTAGTTGGCATACTTTCAGTATTACTAGTTAAGCTGGGGAACCCAGGAAATATGGGAGTGTGTATTGCTTGTTTCATAAGGGACACAGCAGGTGCTCTTGGGTTACACAGAGCTGAAATAGTACAATACATTAGACCAGAAGTTATAGGAATCATATTAGGAGCATTTTTTATTTCCTTAGGTAAAAAAGAATTTGATGTAAGGGGAGGATCGTCACCCTTTATAAGATTTGTATTAGGATTTATTTTAATAGTAGGGGCATTAATGTTTTTAGGATGTCCTCTTAGAATGATATTAAGACTAGGTGGAGGAGATTTAAATGCTGTAGTAGGTTTGGTAGGATTTGCTGTAGGAATAGGAGTAGGTATACTGTTCTTAAATAAAGGGTTTAGTTTAAAGAGAAATTATAAGCTTTCTAAATTTGAAGGATACATTTTTCCAGTTATAAATGTTGTTTTATTGGTATTATTAATTTCTGCACCAGCTTTTATATTCTTTAGCAAAAAGGGACCAGGAGCAGCCCACGCACCTGTTACCATTGCATTAATTGTAGGGTTAATAGTTGGTATTATTGCTCAAAGAACAAGATTATGTATGGTGGGCGGAATTAGAGATTTAATAATGTTTAAGGATAGTTATTTAATTTCAGGATTCATTTCTATTTTTGTATTTGCTACCATAGGAAATTTAATCTTTGGTTCTTATAAATTAGGATTTATCGGACAACCTACAGCTCATGCTGATGGAGTGTGGAATTTTTTAGGCATGGTATTAGCGGGATGGTCTTCAGTATTATTAGGAGGATGCCCATTAAGACAACTAGTTTTATCCGCAGAGGGAAATATTGATTCAGTAATGGCTATTTTAGGAATGTTTGTAGGAGCTGCATTTTGCCATAATTTTAGTTTAGCTTCTAGCGCAAAGGGACCTACTTTAAATGGTATGACTGCAGTTATTATTGGTTTTGTAGTGGTACTTATTGTTTCATATTTCAATATGGAAAAAAACACAAGCGTGTCAATGAAAGGAGAAGTTAAGAATGAAACAGTTTGATGCAAGGGGGTTATCGTGTCCTCAGCCAGTATTAAAAGCAAAAATGGCTCTTAAAGAAAATCCAGATGGGATACAAATAATTGTAGATAATAATACTGCTAGAAATAATGTAGATAGATTTATGAAAAATTCAGGATATAAAGTTGAAGTTGAAGAAAAGGATGGAGATTTTATATTGACTGCGAGGAAATAAACATGAAAGAATATATTGCTTTATTTTTTACTCATTTTGGGGCAGTTAAATTTGATAGATTTATTAAAAGTAAGGAAATAAAATCTGTTTTAATGCCTGCACCAAGAAAACTTAGTTCAAGTTGTGGTGTAGGAGTAAAATTTCAAATTGATGGAAATTTAAATCATATTATTATAGATGAAATTGAAAGTTTATATGAAATTCAAGGAAATGATTATAAAAAAATATATGTTTCAGAATAATATATGGAAGTTAATATTATAAATAATTAAGGCTGGAACTCAATGTGAACTTATTCTTTTTCGTATAGGATAAGTATATCATGGAGCAGCCTTTTTTGGCTCTTAATTGAAAGTGGAGGTGATTTTTTAAAATTCAAGTAGGTTTCCTATAAATAACTCCTAATAAAAGTATTAATTTGTATTATATTGCAATGAAAATTCCCATGAATTGAAAAATTTACTACAGTAAAAGTAATCTTCTTATTATTGAAATCTCAATTTGAATAAATATACATAAAAATAAATTTTTAGTAATTTTGTAATAATTTATTGAAAGGTGTCATAAAATTGTATAATATTATAACTAACATCAATTTAGGGGGAGATAAAAAATGAGTAAAAAGAAAAGAAACTTTCCTACCGCGTTTACTGTGCTATTTATAGTTCTAATTCTTGCAGCTGTACTTACCTATGTGGTACCAGCAGGGTCCTATGCAAAATTAAAGTATGACAATGGAAAGAACGTTTTCACTGTAACAAAACCAGATGCATCTGTAAAGGAATTACCAGGAACACAAGAGACACTAAATGGACTAAAAATCAAAGTAGACATACAAAAATTTAAGGATGGAGGTATTAGCAAACCAGTAGCAATTCCAGGCACCTATGAGAAGGTAAAACAAAATCCTCAAGGCATAGTTAATATAATTCAAGCTCCTATAAAAGGAGTATATGATACTATTGAGATTATCATGTTTGTATTCATAATTGGTGGATGTATTGGTATATTAAATAGCAGTGGAGCTTTTGATGCAGGTATTGCCAGTCTTTCACGTATTACTAAGGGAAAAGAATTTCTTTTAATTATTGTAGTTACAATATTGATTTCTATAGGAGGAACCACTTTTGGATTAGCAGAAGAAACCATTGCCCTTTATCCAATACTTGTTCCAGTATTTATGGCAGCAGGTTATGATGCCATAGTATGTATTGCTGCACTTTATATGGGATCGGCTATTGGTACAATGTTTTCCACTGTAAATCCATTTTCATCAGTTATTGGTTCAAATGCAGCAGGAATAACATTTACACAAGGGTTAGGAATGAGGACTGTAGGTTTAGTAATTGCAACAACAATAACTATTATTTATATTATGAAATATGGTAAAAAAATAAAAAATGATCCAACTAAATCTTTAATATACAGTCAAAAAGAAGAAATTGAAGAAAGATTTTTAAAAGATTATAAAAATAAAAAAGTGCCGGAATTTACCTTTAGGCGCAAATTAATGTTAATTATATTTGCGTCAACTTTTGCTGTAATGATTTGGGGAGTTTCCACTCAAGAATGGTGGTTCACTGAAATGACTACACTATTTTTAGTTGTAGGCATAGGGCTTGGTGTAATTTCAGGAATTGGAGAAAAAGAATTTGTTAACAGATTTATTATGGGAGCCTCTGATTTAGTTGGTGTTGCATTAGTTATTGGAGTGGCAAGATCAATTAATTTGGTTATGGAAAATGGGATAATTTCTGATTCAATTCTTAATATGGCATCAGGAATAGTTCAAGGAATGAATTCAAAAGTATTTATAATTGTAATGCTTTTATTATTTATACTCCTTGGATTCTTTATTCCATCATCTTCAGGACTTGCAGTATTGTCAATCCCAATTATAGCACCACTTGCGGACACTGTAGGATTACCAAGAGATATAATAGTAAGTTCATATCAATATGGACAAGGGCTAATAGCATTTATTACTCCAACAGGACTTATTTTAGCAACGCTAGCAATGGTAAATGTAACTTATGATAAATGGTTAAAATTCATAATGCCATTAATGGGTTACATTGGGGTTTTTTCAGTTGCTATGTTATTAATTCAAACAGTGCTTTAGTTGTGGAAGAATTAAAACTGGTGGTATTTAGCAGCTATCAGTTTTAATAAATGTTTTTTATTTAAGAATTTGCAAAGTATTTAAATCTATTTTAATTGTGTGATTGATTTTTAAGAATTTCATTAGAAATATCTTTTGAATTTAGTTTAGATAAAATTGGTGATATATAATAGTTTTATTCTTATCACTAGAATCAAATTGATACTTTTGAAATTTGTTTACCATTTTCTGAAGCATGTGCATTTATCATAACTAAAGTAGAAGATAAAAATGCACCACATAGAACAGGAACTAAAAGTTTAATACGTTTACTCATAATATCATTTCCTTTCTTGTAAAGATATGTGATTATAAACTGTAATATAATATTAACATTTTATGTATGAACAGAGTTATTGACTTCATTGGAATTTTTACTCCTACTTTGAAGAAGAAGGGAGTATTAGATAAAAAGCTTATATAGTATAACAGAGGTAAGGATATCTTTATAGATAGAGTATGTTGCATTTCAGATAAGAAATCATAGATCTGAATAGCTTTAGAACTATCCCCTTTTTATTTGAACGAAATTGTATAATAATAGAAGATAAGGTATAATAATAAAAAATAAGAAATATAAGCAAAGGAGGTAAAAAAATGATTACAGAAAACGAACAAAAAGTATATGAGACATTAGAAAAATTGAACATATCATATACTAGATATGAACATGAACCAGTTTATACTATTGAAGAGCTTGATAAACAAAATATTGATTTTCAAGGAAAACATTGTAAAAATCTTTTTGTCCGTAATAAAAAAGGCAATGTACACTATATTATTGTAGTGGAAGAGTCAAAAAAAGTAGACTTAAAGAAACTAGCTGAACAAATAGGAAGTACGACTTTAAGCTTTGCTTCAGAGGAAAGATTACACAAACATTTAGGTCTAAAACCAGGTGCAGTTAGCCCTATGGGATTGATTAATAACAGTGATAAAAATGTAAACGTTGTAATAGATAAGGATTTAACCAAATTAGATAAAATAGGTATTCACCCTAATGTAAACACAGCAACTATTACTTTATCCTATAAAGACCTAGAGAAGTTTCTTAGTTGGTGTGAGAATGAAGTTAAACATATAAAAATTTAGTGCATAACACAAAATAGATTAGAATACTGACTAGTTATTTTCTTGAAGATGATTAACTCCTACTTTTACAAGTGGGAGTTAAATTTTTTTACCCAAAAATATTAAGTGCATCTATTTAACTGTGTATGCCTTTATCTTACCCATACAACTTACTTTTTTAACAATAGCTATTAATTTATATTATTTTTACAAATGCGGCAGGAAATTTAAAAGAAATAGAGCATTTTCATGTAATATCAGTATTTTATTAGCAATATTAATGTTTTACAATATTGGTTAATTTATATAGTGTAACAAAAATATGTTAATATGGGAGTGCATTACATTTTATAATAAAAATTAAAAATATAGTATAAAAATTAATGCATAAACAAATTTATAATCAAAGTGATTATAGGGGGATAAGAGATGAAAATAAAGAAAGTATCCATAAAAATTATTTTACAAGTTTCAATTGTAATAGTATTAACTTGTAGTTTACTAAGTGCAACGTCCTATTATTTATCACAGAAATCTATGAATAAATCAATAGAAATTTCAATGTCTAATAGAGTTGATGATTTGAGTCATATAATATCCAACTATATGATTAATAACATAAAAATTGTGGAGAATATTTCTATGTTGCCAGAAGTCCAATCAATGGATTGGACTGTTCAAAAGCAAGTTCTTATTGGAGAAGGTAAAAAATGGGGATTTAAAAGATGTGGTGTCATCTATAAAAATGATACATTACATACTACTTTAAATGATACAGTTTTAGATTTATCAGATATGGAATATGCTAAGGATGCACTAAATGGAAAAAAAGGATTTTCTAATCCTATAAAAAGTAAAATAGACAATTCAGAAATCATAGACGTTTATGCGCCTATTAAAGACAAGGATGGAAAAATTATTGGGGCTTTAGTTGCTACTTTAGATACTGGTACAATAAATTCTTTTATAAAAGATATAAATCTGCCCAGTACAGGATATGCTGCTGTAATAAATAAAGAAGGGACTACAGTTGTTCATAAGGATTTAGAATTAGTTTATAAAAGGCAAAATGTAATTAAAGATTCAGAAAAAAATACAAGTTTAAAACAATTAGCAGATACTCATAAAAAAATGATATCTGGAAAAACAGGAGTGGGGTCCTACAAGTACAATGACATAGAAAAATACATAGCATATATACCTATAAAAGGTACAGAGTGGTTTGTAGCAATAGCAGTGAATAAGTCTGAATTATTTAAAGATTTGAATTATCTGAAATTAAGTCAGGCTATGTTGTCAATAATTCTAATTGCATTAGGTATATTCACTAGTTTTATTATATCAAAAGGTATTAGTAAACCTTTAAATAAAATCAAAGTTTTAGCAGAAAGACTAGCAAAATACGATTTTTCAACTCCAATTTCAGTGACTACATCAGATGAATTTGGACAAACTGTCTTAGCACTTAATACTGCTGAAGCCAATGTAAAAGAACTAGTAAAAACCATAATGATTGATTCAGAAGAAATAAGTTGTTCTGGTGAAGAGCTTTCTGCAACTGTTGAGGAAATGACAGCTAAGCTGGAAACTATGAGCTGCCATACAAAGGCAATAACTAATGAGGTTACAGAATGTACTACTGCATCAGAACAGGTTTCAGCATCTGTTCAAAAGGTAGATTATAATATTAACACACTGTCACAAAAGGCAGCAGATGGAAGTAATAATGCTTTGAAAATTAAAGAAAGATCAAATGAAATTCAGAGTAACTATAAGTATGTAATTGAAGAAAATAAAAAAGTATATTTAGAAAAAAAGGAAAATATAGTAAATTCAATTAAAGATGGTAGAGTTGTAGAAAATATTAAAGTAATGGCAGGTACAATTTCAGATATAGCAAAGAAGACAAATCTTCTTGCTTTAAATGCAGCAATAGAGGCTGCTAGAGCAGGTGAAAAAGGCAGAGGTTTTGCAGTTGTTGCAGAAGAAGTAAGAAAACTTGCAGAACAGTCTTCAAGGGCTGTTGCAGAAGTTGAGGAAACTATTGATAAGGTAAAGGAAGCCTTCCAAAACCTATCAGGCAGCAGCAATGAGTTATTAAGATTTATGCAGGAAGATATAAATGTACAATTTAAATCTTTTGCTAAAGTAGGAGAAGAATATTCCAATAATGCTGATTTCGTAAGTAATATGTCAGAAGAATTAGCAACAATGACAGGGAACTTAACATTAACAATTAGCCAGGTAAATGAGGCAGTGCAAAATATGGCACAAATGTCTCAAAAATCATCAAAGAATTCGGATGAAATTGGAGAAAGTGTTAGTGAATCAGTTCATGCCATGGATCAGATTGCTAAAACAGCACAAGAACAATCACAGCTAGCTCAAAATCTTAATGAGTTAATACAGAAATTTAAAATATAGGAATGATTAAATTAAAAAATGAAAGGGGAATAAAAAGTGATTGACTTTCAAAATCTTAGAACTATTAAATGGCCACCTACTGAAGAAGAACAAAAGCAAGAGGGGTATGTTCCTAGAGAAATAATTAAAGAACCAACTACTGAAAGAGGTAGAAAAATTAGAAAACGTCTTTTGGATGCAAGATGCATGTTAGACCCTGAATTCAGTATTTTTTACACAGAAGAATGGAAAAGAGCAGAAGGTGAACCTTTATTAATTCGTCGTGCTCGTGCTTATAAGTATGCTATTGAAAACATTACGCCATCAATTCAACCCTATGAACTTATAACTATGCAAAAAACTAGATATATGAGAGGAGCACCAGTATATTTGCAATACAGTCAAAAATTTTACTCTCATATGATTAAAAATGCAGAGGGTAAAAGTGATGAAGTTTATGACATCGGAATGGGTGGTGGTCGTGAACATAAAAAAAATGATGAAACAATACAAATGGGTATCTTTGCAATGAAGAAAAAAGATACAGAACCATTAATGGAAGCATGTAAGTACTGGGAAGGAAAATGTATAGAGGATGAATCAGATAAGTTTCTAAAAGAAACTATGCCTGAGTATGAAGATTTAGAAAATGCTTTTAAAGTAGTTTTATATCCGCCAAGTGTTATATCTATACTGGAAGGTCGTTGGGTTCCAGCTTATGATATTGTGGTAGAAAGAGGTTTAGAATCTGTTATTGAAGAATGCAGAGAAAAGATAAAAAATACAATTCCAACTACCCGTGAAGTATCTGAAAAGATAATGTTCTGGAGATCTACTATACTAGTTTGTGAGGGTGTTATTAATTGGGCTAAAAATTATGCAAATAAAGCTGGTGAAATGGCTAAAGAAGAAAAGGATGAAGAAAGAAAATCTGAACTGTTAAAAATGGTTGAAGCTTTAGAATGGGTACCAGCTAAACCTGCAAGAACATTTTATGAAGGCTTACAAGCTGCTTGGATTGGTCATATTTCTGTAGGGCTAGATGGATCAATTGTAGGTCTTTCACCAGGACGTTGGGGTCAGCTTCTATATCCTTTATACAAAAAAGATATAGAAGAAGGACATATTACTAGAGAAGAAGCAGTGGAATTAATGGAATTAATAAGAGTGAAATTCTCTAGTGAAGAGTATGTATCTCCGAGAAGTTGGTCAGCGCTAGCTTCAGGTAACTCATTTCAGCATATGGTTGTAGGTGGAGTTGATAAAAACGGAAGACGTTCTGATAATGAGTTAGAAGAAATAATTCTTGAAGCTGGTACTAGTATGCAAACTATACAACCTACTTTAGGTGTTATGGTTAATTCAAAGACTAGTAATAGGCTGCTTATGAAAGCTGCGGAATGTACCAAAACTGGAGCAGGTTATCCAGCATGGTTTAGCAATGAAGCTTGTATTCAACATTTGCTTCAAGATCATCTAGAAGAAGGCATTAGCATCGAAGATGCCAGAGATGTAGCTATAGGTGGCTGTGTAGAGGTACAAATGCAAGGTACATGTCACGGAATATGCCATCCAGGATTTTTTAACGAGGTTAAGTGTCTTGAAATAGTATTAAATGATGGAGTTGATCCTAGAACGGGGGTTCGCTGTGTTGAACCGCTTGGTGAATTCAAAAATTATGAGGAGTTATGGAATGCATGGTGTAGAGTCGAAGAAAAATTCTTAAAGGTTTATATGCGTTACTGGAATTATGTAATGGCAGTGCATAGAGAAGTAAATCCGCTTGTAATAGGATCTGTTTTAGTTAAGGATTGTGTTGAAAAAGGTAAACCACTTGATTCTAATGGAGCACGTTACAATAAATCAGTAACTTTACTAAATTCAGGTATGGTTAATGTTACTAATAGTTTTGCAGTAATTAAGAAATTAGTGTTTGAGGATAAAAAGTATACATTTAATGAAATAAAGGAAGCAATGAAAGAAAATTATGGCTTTGAGAGGGCAGAGAAAGTTGGGAATTTTTCAATGCTAGAGCAAAGACGTATAAATCGTAAATATGAAAAAATGCATAGAGATATCTTGAATGTTCCTAAATATGGAAATGATGATGATTATGTAGATAATATATTTGTGAATTGTTGGAATCATTACAATGAAACTTGTTTATCAGAAACAACTTATTTAGGATTACAATGGGTTCCAGCAGGATTATCTATATCAGCTCATGGCCCATTTGGGCGTGTGTGTGGAGCTACTCCAGATGGAAGAGTAGAAGGAGTTAGCTTAACAGATGGAGTTTTATCTGCCACTCCAGGTACAGACGTTAATGGACCTATCGCATTGTTTCAATCAGGAGCTAAATTAGACCCAGTTAAAATGCGTAGTGTACAATTAAATATGAAGATTCATCCTAATGCTGTTAAAGGCATAGGTGGTTCACGTAAATTAGTAGATTTAGTTAAATCTTATATTGAGCAAGGTGGGTACCATATCCAATTTAATATAGTTGATTCTGCAATGCTTAAAGATGCACAACAGCACCCAGAAAATTATCGTGATTTAATAGTTCGTGTAGCTGGTTTTAGTGCTTACTGGATTGAACTTGCAAAACCAATTCAAGATGAAATTATAGCTAGAACAGAATATACAGCAACTGGTCTTTAAAGGACTGTAGACAAGAGAGGATGGTGAAATCCATGGCTGATCTGAAGAGGACAGGCACTATATTTGATATTCAGAGCCTTTCATTTCATGATGGACCTGGAATTAGAACACTTATATTTTTAAAAGGCTGTCCGCTAAAATGCTTATGGTGTGCGAATCCAGAAGGTCAAAAAAAATGTATTGAAATTAGATATCACTCAATGAAATGTACTGGTTGTTTAGAATGTGCTAAAGCGTGTCATAATGATGCTATTACTGCAGAATATAATGAAGATAAAAAAACTACAATAAATATTAATAGGGAAAAGTGTGATAACTGTAATCAATTTGATTGTGCTGAAGCATGTTATAATGGTGCTTTAAATCTATCGGGTAAGATTATGAGTGTGGAACAAGTTATGAAGTCAGTAAAGAGAGATGCACCATATTACAAGGGAAAAGGTGGAGTAACTCTATCAGGAGGAGACCCTACTTATCAACCAGAATTTGCAATTGAAATTCTTAAATCATGTCAAGAGGAGTATATAAACACTGCTATTGAAAGTGCTATGTTTGTAAATACAGAAATAGTGGAAAAATTTATACCTTACACAGATCTTTTTTTGACAGATATAAAGCATGTGGATTCTAGTAAACACAAGGAGCTTACGGGAGTACCAAATGAATTAATACTTAAAAATATAAGCATAATATCAAAGCATAAACCTATAGTGGTACGTGTTCCAATAATTCCAGGTTTTAATGATGATAAGAAAAATATTATAGCAACTGCAAAGTTTTGTTTAGAAAACAAGATAAATAGAATTAATATTTTACCTTATCATAAATTAGGACAAGCAAAATATACTCAACTAGGATTAGAATACAAAATGCCGGATATAAATAGTCCAGAGAATAATGAAATGGAACAAATAAAACAGCTAATTGAAAGTGTTGGAGTTACTTGTGTTATATAATATCTTTATAGAAATACCTCAATTTATAAAATTGAGGTATTTTTTTACTTAATTTAAAATAGATTCTAATTTGTTGTTGACATTGGTATTATACTAAGGTTTATACTTTTATTAAAGAGGTGACATCAATGAGTTTGAGAAAAAAATTTATAAGATTCTTAATACCTTCTGTTGTAGCCATGTGGGTATATTCCCTTTATACAATGGTAGATGGAATATTTGTTAGCTGGGGGGTAGGAACTGTAGCTATAGCTGCTGTCAACATTGCAATGCCATTTGTTAATTTAATTTTTGCTATATCAGTATTCTTTGCTACAGGAGCATCAACAATTGTTTCTATATATCTAGGAAAAAAGGATTTAAAAGAAGCAAATAGAGTATTTACTATGAATTTTATTGCTATGGTAGCTGTTTCTATAATAATAGTTATACTGACCCTATTAAACTTAGATAGCATAGCTGTTTTTCTAGGTGCTAATGATTTAACCATAGAGTACGTTAGACAATATTTAAAAATAATAAGTATATTTAATGGTTTTTTTATAATATCATATTGCTTAGAAGTGTTTACAAAAGCAGATGGATTTCCCTACTTAGCGGTAGTAGGTGTTGTGATTTCAGCTTTAGTAAACATAATTTTAGACTATTTCTTTGTTATAAGATTCAATTGGGGTATAGGAGGGGCAGCCTATGCAACAGGTATTTCACAGCTTATGGCTGCGCTGTTTTATATAATTCATTTTAATAGAAAGAAATCAAGATTAAAGTTTGTAAAGTGTAAATTTAAGTTTTCAGTTATTAAAGATATACTATCAATAGGATTACCAGATAGCTTAACAGAGTTTTCAGCTGGGGTAGTTATATATCTATTCAATCAAACTATATTAAGTACTATTGGAAATAAAGGGGTTATAACCTATAGTGTTATTTCTTATATTAATACATTAGTTTTAATGACTATGATAGGTATTACTCAAGGAATGCAGCCTTTATGCAGTTTTTATTATGGTAGGGAAGACGAGAAATCTGTGAACGCCTTATTTAATATGGGTGCAAAAACTATAGCGGCAACATCTATTCTTATATTTGCTATAGTAAATATATTTACGCCATCTATAGTGGGTGTATTTATGGATAGAAGTGCTAATGAGGAAGTATTTACTTATTCCATTAAAGCTATAAGAATGTTCTCTATCTCCTTTATTATAGTGGGATATAATATTTTAATATCAGGATTCTTTGCAGCTATTGCAAAACCTAAATACGCAGCTATTATATCCATTGCAAGAGGATTAGTTATTATTACTTTAACTCTATTTATAATGACGAATGCATTTGGACAGAATGGTATATGGTTAGCTACTGCAGTTTCTGAGGGATTAAGTATTATATTATCTCTATTAATATTTAAAAGTTATAATAGGGTTAACTGTGAAACTTTGAATATAGAAAGAAATTAATGGACTAAAATCTAAAACATAGATTTAGTTAATCTTTCACAAACTAATATTCTTCTAAATATTTTAATCTAAAGTATCAACTTTGTTTATTTAATTCCGTCAGTATAATTACTGGTAGACTGTGCATAAATAATTGACAACTACTTTTTACACAGTCTGTTAGGAATTATTAACATCTTGTTTCAATAAATTTGCTTATAGTCACTTATTGCATGATTAAAATTTGTTTAATAATTGAAGACTGCATTTATTTTTGCAGTGATTTTCAATTCTCCTGAAATTATTGGCGTAACTGCTGAAAAAGTTTTTAATGTTGATGTTCCTTCAAAAACATTGGTAGTTGATTCTTCCACAACTTTACAAGGAGTTTCGTCTATGCTAACACCTAAAGTATTTCCAATTTCTTTGGCTTTTAATATAGCATCCTTTACTGCTAGCCTTAATGCTTTATTGTAATATAAAGATGGATTTTCTACAGTAAATCTTATACTATTTACTATATTAGCTCCGCTTGACACAGCGCTATCAATTATTTCTCCCACATTATTTAATTCTCTAATATTTATATTTAAAATATTAGTAACTCTATAACCTCTAAATAATTGCTTTCCCTCCACAAAATCATATTCTGGTTCAATAGTATAATTTGAAGTACTTATATCTTTCTTTGAAATATTCATATGAAGTAAATCATTTATAACAGCTGTAGTTTTTTCAGCATTTTCTTTTTGCGAAACTTCTAAATTTTTATTTTGTGTCATAACTCCTAAATTTACAATAGCTATATCTGGCTCTGTTTTTACAATTCCAACTCCATTTATCTTCATAATACCTTTTCTTATATTTTGTTCCATGTTAAAATAGGGTAAATTAGGATTAAAAACTGAACAATTCATTATAAACATTACATCCTTTCTAAAAAAATATACCTTATTCTTATAATATGAGTAGAAAATAATAATATGAGAATGTTTTTAAAGGCTGTATTGTTGAGAATCAGTGGTTTATGGAAGATAAACAAGTAAATTAAGTATAAATAAAGAAAATAAAACTTTGAAAATTACTGACAATGGTATAGGAATGACACCAGAAGAAATTAATAAATACATAAATCAAGTAGCTTTTTCTGGAGCAGAAGATTTCATTGCAAAATATAAAGATAGAATGGATGACTCAAATCAAATTATAGGTCATTTCGGTTTAGGCTTTTATTCTGCATTTATGGTATCTGATAAAGTTGAAATTGATACTCTTTCATATATAGAAGGTTCAGAACCTGTAAAATGGATTTGCGAAGGTGGTACTGAGTATGAAATAACTTCATCCCAGCGTAATGAAAGAGGAACTACAGTTACTTTATTTGTAAGTGAAGATAGTAAAGAATTTTTAGAAGAATACAAGGTAAGAGAAATTATTAGCAAACATTGTTCGTTTTTACCAGTATTTAGATGCAATTATATTAACTTCTAAAATAGACAATCATTTTGTAAGCTTTTTAGAGCAATCAAGAAGGATGGCTGAGATGAGTTCTATGTTTGGTGGTGGTATGGATATGAAAAATATGTTCCCTTCAGAGGAAACATTAGTTGTAAATAAAAATAACACACTTATTAAAAAACTTATTGAACTTGATAAAATAGAAAATAAAAAAGAAGATGTTAATTTTATTTGCCATCACATTTATGATCTAGCTATGATAAGCCACAAGCAACTTGATACTGAGGCTATGTCAAGCTTCATTAGTAGGAGCAATGAATTACTTACAAAACTTGCAGACTAAGGAATTTGAAAGAAAATAACAAATAAATAATTATAAAAAGTAGGAGAGGTAAAGTAAGGCCTCTCCTTTACTGATATATAGATAAACAATTAACAGTACTAAAGATATGAGTTCATAAATACTGATGATTATAAACCAACAGCTAGATTTGTCTATCTATATTATTCCACAGTTAACTTTTTAATAATTTCCTCATGAGCAGGATATTCCTCTAATAGTTCTTCTCTTTTAAAAAGTTTAAAGCATTTAAATTCAAATCCTGGTGATACCATACATCCAACCAAAGAAAATCCATCATTATTCATTGATGACCCAAATATATATCCTTTAGGAACTAATACTTGAGGTGTTTCACCTAATTCTATATTAAGACCTAATTGTTTTTCAATAAGCTCACCTTCTGGTGAAATCATATATATTGTAAGAGCCTTTCCAGCATGAAAATACCACATTTCATCTGATTCTAATCTATGGAAATGAGATACTTCTCCTGTATGCAATA
Source organism: uncultured Clostridium sp. (assembly GCA_964554365.1). Taxonomy (GTDB): domain Bacteria; phylum Bacillota; class Clostridia; order Clostridiales; family Clostridiaceae; genus Clostridium_AM. Next base: position 49,899 of record CAZKOJ010000004.1, read on the forward strand.
AAAAATATATGCTAGTCCACAATTTTTTATTATCAACTGTGTCTCCTGAAATGAAAGACTCTTTGTAATATCCACCTTCAGGATGACTTATCATTTGTAATTTTTCTATAAAGTATTTTGAATTCATTTTGCACCCCCCAAGTTTTATATAATATACCATTTATAATTTATAGTCAAATCAGTATAGTAAACTGTTAAATATACCCAAGGGATAACGCACAATATCATCAAGCTAAGTTAGAATGTATTTACAATTAGAAGTCAAAAGTATAATATGAATATATTATTACAAAAATTCTATAACTAAAAAGTGATGTTTATGTTGAGTAGGTATATAAAAGTTAGGTGGCAGCCATAAGATTACTAATGTCACCTGGCTTTTATTTTTATAAGAACTAAATAATGGGGATTAAGTATTAAGGGGGAAGATTAATGAAGAGAGTTGATGAAAGAGATACAATGTTTGCCAGGGCTAACTACGAAAAAGGGAGCAAGGCTTATGAGGATTATTATAAAAGAAATCCTCATAAAAAAGCTATTGATGATAGCATAAGAACTAGACCTAATCTCTGCAGTGATGGTACCATGAGTTATAATAAATTAAACTCTCCTATGGCAAGTTGTGCATTTGATTTTTTAGCAGATATAAAACATTTATGTGAAGGTAATGTGAATCCAATAAAAGTTCGAGGAAACAAAAAAATTATAACTAAAAGAATAAAAGGACTCACTAAGAAATATGGCGCAAAATTAGTGGGAATAACAGAGCTTAAAGATTATCATTTTTATACTAATAGAGGTAGACATGAAGAAGTCTATGGAGAAGAAATAAAACTAGAACATAAGTATGGAATAGTTTTTGCAGTTGAAATGGATAAAGATATGATAAATAGAGGCCCTATGCTTCCAGAGGTTATAGAAACATCTAAATGTTATGTAGATGTTTCTATAATAGGTATGATACTTAGCTATTATATACGAAGCTTAGGTTATGAAGCTAGAAATCATATGGATGCAAATTATTTGCTTATGCCTGTTTTAGTAGCTAAGGATGCTGGACTTGGAGAGATAGGTAGAAATAATTTACTTACTACTAAAGAATATGGATCTAGAGTTAGGCTTGGAGTTGTAAACACAAATTTAGAACTTGAAGTTGATGAGCCTATATCTTTTGGGCTTGAAAGTTTTTGTAGACTTTGCAAAAACTGTGCATTAACATGTCCTTCTGAATCCATATCTAAGGAAACAGAAAATGAAACCAATGGCAATTTCAATTGGGTCACAGAACAAGAAACATGTTATATTAAATGGAGACAGATTGGCACTGATTGTGGTATTTGTATAGCTAGTTGCCCTTTTAGTCAGGAGATGGAATCTATAAAAAATATAGATACTTTTAAGGAAAATGATGTCCTTATATCAACTGTTCTTGGTGAATTTAGAAAAAAATATGGCAAAAGACCTTTTGTACCAGGCAATCCTGATTGGTTACGCTAAATGCTATGGATAAAACTATGTTTAAGGTTAAAAAGGATGGTATAGATCAACAATCTATATTAAAATAATTATTAGGGAAAGAAGTCGTTTATAGTATTCGAAAAAGTTTAGATGAAGTTATAAGTATATAAAAATAAAAGAATAGAGGGAAATGTATAATATGGCGAATGAGTATTTAAAAAAACATATAATTGAAATTGTGAATAATCAATTAAGAGATAATGAGCCTAAGTGCACAAGGGAAACCTTTGATCGATTAATAACTTTGGAATATACTGAAAACCAATCTAAGGAAATGATTGAGTATGTTTTAACTGAGGAAATTCAAGAGGTTATGAAAAATCAAGAAACATATAATGAAGAGAGTTATATAAAAAAGTTATCTATGCTTCCTGAATATTTTCATGAAAAAAGTAGCAAAGAAAAAAAGTGTAATGAGGTAGAAATAATACAAAATACTATTGTAAATGGAAATAAAGTAGGAAGGAACGAATCATGTCCATGTGGCAGTGGAAAAAAGTACAAGAAATGTTGTGGTAAGTAATATCTACAGGAAAAAGTGATATTTATTTTGAGGATGTATAGAAAAGTCAGGTGAAAACCATAGGATTACCAAGGTCACCTGGCCTTTATTATTTTTAGAAGAATTAAATAAATAGGCATGTAGAATATATTAGAAAATCAGTTGACTTTTTCCGTTTACGGATGTAATATAAAATTAAATATTACATCTGTAAACAGAAATGAGAGGAGAATTTATATATGAATAAAATTCCTAGTATTTCAGATGCTGAATTAGAAATTATGAAAATAATATGGAAAAACGCTCATATAACTGCAAACAATATTGTAGAACAGCTCCAAAATAAAACTGAATGGAAACCGAATACTGTAAAAACCCTAATTAATAGATTACTAAAAAAGAATGTCCTTGGTTTTAATAAGGAAGGCAAAGAATATTATTATTATGCATTAGTAGAAGAAGAAAGCTATATAAATGCAGAAAGTAATTCTTTCCTTAAGAAACTATTTAATGGTTCTATTAATTCTATGATGTTAAATTTTGTTAATAGTAAAAAGTTATCTAACAAGGAAATTGAGGAACTAAAAGATATTTTGAATAAAGCAGGCAAACAAGAAGGTGATTAATATATGTTAAAGTTGATGGACACTCTTTTTATTATGTCCCTTAAGGGAAGTGTATTAGTGATATTAATACTTTTAATAAAAACAACATTTAAGAATAGACTGAATACTAAATTTCATTATTATATATGGTTTCTTTTGATAGTAAAGCTTATCATACCCTATGGACCTGAAAGCAGTTTCAGTGTATTTAACATATTTAATCCTATAATGGAGAAAAAAATAATTTACAATAATGATAACTTTAAAATACCTAAAGTACCCAGTTCAATAAATACAGTTAAAAATGTAGAAACTGTTAGAACAGTAAAATTAGATGATACTAAAAATACTCCAGCTTTAAGTAAAAAAATAAATTATGAAAATATACTGCTTTATATATGGTTATCAGGAATAATAGTTTTAATAGCTTCCATATTACTTAGTATTAGGAAAATTGAAATTATAAAGAAAGCAGCAGTAAGTAGAGAACTACCTAATTTTAACAGAATACTAAATGATTATATAAAGGTAATGAATGTAAGGGAAAAGGTGTTATTAAGGTATACAGATAAAATAGACAGTCCATGCTTGTATGGATTAATTAAACCTGTAATCTTTATACCTATAAATACAGCAGAAAGGATTTCCGAGGATGAATTTAAGTATATTATAATCCATGAACTTTCTCATTTAAAAAGAAAAGATATACTTATTAAGTGGATTACAATAATTTTAAATATTATCTACTGGTTTAATCCTGTAATACGGTATGGCTTTTACAAAATGAGTGACGATTGCGAAGTTTCTTGTGATGATTATGCTCTTAAATATTTAAATAATAATGAAAATATAGATTATGGGAATGCAATTATAAAAGTATTAGAATTAGGGCATAAACGGAATGCATTAATTGCTACAACGTCTATGATTATAAATAAGTCTGAAATAAAAAGGAGGATTATTATGATATCAAAGTATAAAAGAGTTTCTATGAAAAGTATAATATGTGGTGTTTTAGTTATTATCACTGCTGCTGCAGTGGGTTTAACCAGTAATATTTCTAAAGTTAAAGCTAATGACAAGTCCAAGGGTATTATTTCTAATACTACTAAGGTTTTATCAGACAAAATCACATTTAAAGATAAAAATTTAGAAGCTGTGGTAAGAGCTAAAATAAATAAGCCTAATGGAGATATATTAAAAAGTGATACAGCTAAGATTGAAGAACTTAGTGTAAACTATACAACCATAAAAGATGCCAGAATGAATTATTTAAAAGAAAATATATCAGAAGATGAATATATGAAGAACTATAAGGAGTTAGCTTCTTTAGAGGGTCTAGAGTATTTCACAAACATTAAGAGTCTTAACTTAGCCTTAAGCTTTGCAGATGATATATCCCCGCTAAAAAATTTAACAAATTTAAAAAACCTTAATATATCAAGAAATTATAGAATGAAGAATAAAGATATATCGACTTTGAGTGGATTGATAAACCTAGAAAATTTAGACATATCATCCAATGGAATAAAAGACTTAAGTCCTTTAAAAAATATGAAGAAGTTAAAAGTGTTAAACTTATATTCTGATGCAGTGACAGATTTAAGTCCTATTAAGAATTTAATTCAAATTGAAGAAATAAACTTAAGTGGAAGTTCAAGAGATGGCTATAATAGTGTAAAAGATATTTCTATTCTTAAAAGCTTCAAAAATCTTAAAAAGTTAGATATTAGCTACAATCCTATTAATAAAAAATCTATAGATGATTTAAAAAAATCTGTTCCAAATTGTTATATAGTAAATGATAATGCAAAAGAAGATTATATTATTTCAACAGACTTTGAAATGAAGGAGTTAGATTTCAAAGGTTATGAAAAACGTTATAGTGGTAACTTTGAAAAGAATATATATAGTGCTCAATTTGAAACCTTCAATGGAACAGAATTATATGAGATAAAGGCTAGTAAACCCACTTACAATATGAAAATTAGTTCAAATATTAAAAGTGGAAATTTAGCTATAAAAGTTTATGATGGCGAAAAGGTATTATTTGAAAAAAATAATCCAGTAAATGAGACCATAACAATATCCAATAAGCTTGCTGGAAGTATAAGCCTTGAATGCGTAGGTAAAAAAGCTAATGGCAGCTTCAAAATTGATTTAAATTAAGAAGCTTATAATAAAAAAAGAGTAAGTAAAATATTTTCAGGTAAAAACAAGAAAAGGCCGCCAGCAAATACCATGCAGGCAGGCCTTTTATGTACTTTATTTATTTATAATAATAGGGTGTATACTTTCTGAGGTAAGAGAGTTTAAAACTTCACTTGCAGAATAATAATTATTCTTACCGCTTGGAGAACCATCCAAACCAATTACATTACTGTTAAAGGAATCATATATTTCAAAATAAGTTTTACCGTCTACTACCTTGTAACCTTTTATAACAACGGTGTATGTAGTTCCTTCAACTACATGAAAACGTCCTATTTTGGTTGTAGAACTATTATTATAATTTATATATTGAGGATTTAAGTTGACTATAAGTATATTTCCATTTTTAAGTTGCTTTTTTAATGAATCCTCACTTATATCATTACATGAACTATAATTTATATTTGAACTTTTTAAATAAGAAGTAATATTACTAATACTCCAAGCTAGTCCAGTATTTTCATAGGTATCTCTTATATCCGCTACTGATTTATTTAAGGAAGAATTTGTCCATTTAATAGCCATAGCAACAGCAGCAGGCCCTGAATTTACATTTGAATGTTTTCCAGTATTGTCTTGGGTAATATACCAATCAAAGCTTTTGTCGTTATTTACATATTCAGTTTCAGTTTTCCCTAATCCTAAAGAACTTACTTTTGACTTAATAGTAAAAGGCATAGTTGATGTATATTTCATCTTTAGACCATCATCGCTTTCTACACTGTCCCCAATAATCAATTTATAAGTTTCCTCATAATTATAACCGTTATCCCATGGAAGGATAGTTACTGAGGAACCATCTATCAATACCTTGGTAGAAACAAAATTCCCTTTATTATCTACAACTTTAAATTGATTTCGATTACTTTCTGTATCTTTTATTTTTTTGTTAAATTTAGTTTTCCACTGCTTAAGTTTATCTATGTTCTTTCTTTCATCTAAGTTCTTATATTCAGGTAATTTAGTAGTGGTGTCGGTTCCTTTGCTTGAATCTGATTTAGTAGTATCAGATGTATTTGTATCTAATTTTATATATTGCTTAGATACATAGCCGTAGGAAGAAGCAAATTTTATTTTATACCAGTCATTTGTAGTTTCTAATATCTCTATATTATCATCTAACTTTAAAGTACCTATAATTTTTGAACTTGCGTTAGATTCGCTTCTTACATTTAGTCCTTGCTTAGATAATACAATACCATGTAGTGGATTAGCAGCTTTACTTACATAAGTAGTTGCTAATATAGAACCAATAGTTAGTGAAATTGAAAGTATAATTGATATTATTTTTTTACTCTTCATTAAAGACATCTCCTTCTATATGGAAAGTTAAATATATTTTGTGTTAATTTTCTATACTCATCTCTATATTAACACATATATAAGTAAAATTTATGAAAAAAATGTTAAATTAGTGACGAATTTGTTATTGAGTTAGATTAAAATGGATTTATGAATAAAGATGAGCATCATAACTATTCTAAAAGTATTAAGTGATATATTATTTATGTGAGTTTAATAAATTGTGAATAAATTTTTTTGTATATAATAACAAATACCTTGTAATCAGTTAAAATACATAATATAATATATCATCTGGTAAATATCCATAGAAATCATAATGTTTTTATAAGGATGAGCTAGCATAATTAGATTTAACTTAAAAGTTAGAAAGAGGTAGTGACATGAAAAATATAAGTAGTAAAATTATAATAGCTATAATTATGTGCAGCATAGGTATATCTTCTATTGTAGGAATTGTTTCACTTTTTATAGGAAATCAGGTTATTAACAAAGAAGCTACAGAAAAACTTGCTTATATGAGTGAAAGCAATGCTAAGAAATTAAGTAGAAAATTTGAAATTTCAGAAGGTAGGATGAATGATTTATCTTTTGATGTACTTAGTACTTTTAATTTTGAAGAATTAAAGAAGGACCCTGAATATTTAAAAAAATATAAAGAATTTTTAACTCCAATAATAAAAAATTATTCGCAAAGTGATAAATCTTGTTTAGGGGTACATATATTTTTAAATCCTGAGTTAACTGGACAAGCTAATGATATTTCCTTTGCAGATAGTAACAATAATGGAGTTTTTGAAATACAACCGGAAGTACCAAAAGAACAATATAATACAGAAAATAAAAATATGTCATGGTATTATGAAGTTATAAAACAAAAAAAAGGGCTATGGTCTAATCCGCATACATCACCTATTAAGGATTTAAATGTAGTTTCTTATACAATCCCCATGTTTAAAGAGAATTTACTTATAGGGGTAGTTGGTTTAGATTTTAAATTTGACGATATTATAAAATTAGTAAAAGATATTAAAGTGTATAATACAGGATATGCTGTATTGTATAATGAGAGATATGATTATTTAGTACATCCTAATTTTACAATTAAGGATAACCTGGAAACAGTTAGTAATGGTATTTATAAAAATATTTATGATGAAATTAAACAGAAGCAAAATGGAGTTGTTAAATATAAAAGTACAAATGGACAAGATAAAATACTTGGTTATGCTAAACTTTCAAATGGATGGGTATTAACTGTTGCGCCGCCTATAAAAGAGGTGTTTAGTGGGATAGAAAGATTAAAAACAATGATTTATATTATTATTGGATTAGGAAGTGTTTTATCAATACTGATAGCTTTATATTTAGGTAGAAAAATTTCAAAACCTATTATTTTAGCTACTGATTTTGTAAATAATCTTTCTAAGTTTAATCTTTTATATGATATACCAGAAGAATCAAAAAAGTTTTCTGAAAATAAAGATGAAACAGGTGTAATGATTAGTGCTGTAATTAATCTAAAGAAAAATTTGGTTGATATAACAGATAGGCTAAAAAATAGTTCTTGCGAAATTTTCAAATATTCTGAAGAATTATCTGGAACGTCAGAAAAAACTTTAATATCTATTGATAGTGTTTCAGAAACAGTAGCTGAATTAGCAAAGGGGGCTGCACAACAAGCTGAGGATTCACAAGAAAGTGTAGAAAAACTTGAAGGCCTTGCAGAAGGAATAAATATTGTATCACAAAATTCAGAAAAGGCAAAAGAAAACTCTAATGAAACGAAAAAAATGAGCAAACAAGGATCTGAATCGCTTAGTATTCTTGTGGAAAAATTTAAAATAAATAATGAAGTAACAAATAAAATATCAGGTAATGTTGATAATTTAGCTAATAAATCAGGTTCTATAGGAAATATAGTAGATGCTATAACAACCATTGCAGAGCAGACAAATTTACTTGCACTTAATGCAGCTATTGAAGCAGCGCGTGCCGGTGAATCTGGCAGGGGATTTGCTGTAGTAGCAGATGAAATAAGAAAGTTAGCAGAACAAACTGCTGAATCCACAAAGGAAATAGCTTTTATTGTAAATGAAATACAGCAAGAAATAAGTGTAGCCCAAAATACTAGAGACGAGGGTAGAGATGCTGTAAATAAAGCAAATGCAGCTATGAGTGAGTCAGAAAAAGCTTTTGTATTAATTGAAAAATCTATTGATAATACTTTGAAACAAATAGGTAGTTTGGCAAATAACATTAAAAAAGTGGATGAGAATAAAGAAAAGGTAATAGGTTCGGTGCAAGCAATATCTGCTGTATCAGAAGAATCAGCAGCATGTACTGAAGAAGTATCTGCATCAATTGAAGAACAAACTAGATCTATTGATAATATAGCAAAAACAGCTCAAAAGCTTAATGATGTAGCTAATAAAATGGATGATATAGTGAAAATGTTTAAAATATAGTTAAGTTTAAATATGTAAAGTAGTTGTAAAATTGATATTACACTGCCCCCTAAGTATAATCTATGGATTGTACTTGGGGGCAGTATTTTTTTAGGTTAACAACTACATAAACTTATTTCAATAATTAAAAAGTTTAAACAAAAGTAAAGTGAATTATATGTATGATTTTTTTATGTTATAATAAAAGGATTGTAAAATTTAAATTAGGTAGCTGAAAGAGAATAACACAAAATAGACCAGAATGCTGACTAGTTATTTTTTGAAGATGCCTTAATAGGGAGAAAATATGTTAACAGAAGATATGCTATTACAAATATTCAATGAAGAAACTAGTGGTAAAAACTATTCTAAAGGGCAAAGAGTACTTAATAATGACTTAGTTTCTTCTATAGATATTAATGATGAAGAGAATTTAATTTGTATAAATGGTAATGTAATTTCGGAAAATCTTTTTAATGAGTATACTACAAAAATTGAGATGGAAGCAAAGAAAAAAACTATTTTTTCTACTTTCTGTAGTTGCATAGATTATGAAAAAAATGAGTTTAAAAAAAGGAATTATTGTTGCAAGCATTTAGTGGCAACTTTCTATAAGGCATTAGATAAGTTATCTAATCATCCTCTTTTAAGTGAGGAAAACCCTCATGGTGAAAGCATATTTAAAAGTAAAAATAGTGTGCTATCTATGCTTTTAGGAGATGAAAAAGGTAAAGATGAAATAAAAATAGAGGTGTATATAAATAAAAATCAGTGGAGCGATAGACTAACAGCTGAATTTAAAATAGGGCTTAAATCTATGAGTTCTAGCAATCTTTATATTTTAAAGGATATTAATCAGTTTTTAGTATCCTATTATAATAATGTTCCTGTAAATTATAGCAAAAACTTTATTTTTCATATGAAAAATCAAAGACTAAGCACAAAGGATAAAAGGCTTATTGATTTTATCCAAAACTTAAAAATCATAGAAGGAAACTACAAACACATTAATAGAAATGAAGATAAAGTTGTAGACGGGAAATATATAAATATTCCTAAATATTTAATTAGGGAATTTTTTGAACTTATAAGAAAGCATAGAGCTTATTTAAATGAAGGATTTTTCTACAGACCTGTGGAAACGGAAATTTTATATGAGGCTCCAGCTGTAGATTTTGATTTAAAGCTTATAAAGGATGAGTATGTACTTAAATCAACAGAGGGAATGCCTATGAGTTTAAGCTCAAAGAATGATATTTTCTTATATGGAAGCACTATATACCTTCCAGATTATGATTTTTGTTATAGCATAAGTCCATACCTTCAAATATTTAATGAGGCAAAGGTTGTAATCATAGCAGGATCAGAAGAAGAAACTGTATTAAGAAGGCTAATTCCAGAACTTAATCGGTTATCACCTAATGTTACTTTATCTAAGTCTATAAAAAATAAGATAGTAATGGATGAATGTAAATTTAATTTCTATTTTGATAAGGAAGAGAAAGATATTACACTAACGGTGAAGGTTAAGTATGGAGCCTTTGAGTTTAATATTTTTGAGGATTGTAAAGAAAAAATTATATATAGGGAATCTAAAAAGGAAGACCAGGTTATTACAGATTTAAGAACCTTAGGTTTTGAAGAAATAAAGGGTAAGTTTTATCTTATAATGGGAGATGACTATATATTTAGATTCTTTAAAAGTGAGGTAGGGAAGCTTCAAGAAATGGGTGAAGTATATTACTCCGAAAATTTTAAAGGCTTAAAGTCTATTGGAATTAAAGGTGTTAAGGGAGATATTAAGTCAGGTAAATATGATTACTTTGAAATGGATTTTAAAATAGGAGACATTGATCCACAGGAAACTGCTCATATATTAAGAGCCTTTAGAGATAACCTTAAATATTATAAATTAAAAAATGGAGAGTATCTTGATTTAGAGGAATTAGAGCTTAATAAGTTTTTAAAACTTCTAGATGTAGTTACCTCTAAGGATATACATGAGAATCATATACAAATACCTAAAAATAAAGGTGTTTTTCTCCATAATTATTTAGAAGAAAATGGTATTAGATATATAAAAGGAAAAACAGAATTAAAAGAAATAAGAGATAAGTTTAAGAATATAAAAAAGCTGAAGTTTAAATTACCAGTTGAGTTAAATGGCACATTAAGAGAGTATCAAAAGGTAGGATATAACTGGTTTAAAACCTTAGATTATTTAGGATTTGGTGGAATCTTAGGAGATGAAATGGGTCTCGGTAAAACTATTCAAACTATTACTTTTATATTATCTAATAAGGGAAGTAAATCCTTAATTATAGCGCCTACATCATTAATATATAACTGGATAAGCGAATTTGAAAAGTTTGCACCGGCTATAAAAGTGGCTGCTGCTAACGGATTAAAAGAAGAGAGAGAACAGATAATTAAAAATATACAAAATTACGATGTTATTATAACAACATATAATTTGTTAAAAAGGGATTTAGAAATCTATAATCAGGTAGAGTTTGATTATTGCATATTAGATGAAGCGCAATATATAAAAAATTCAAACTCTCAAAATGCAATGGCCGTGAAGGAGATAAAGACAAAAAGAAAATTTGCACTATCAGGTACACCCATAGAAAACTCTCTTATGGAGCTGTGGTCTATATTTGATTTTATAATGCCAGAATACCTATATGATGAAAAGAGATTTAGTGTAAGATATCACAAAAAACTTAAGGAAAGTCCAGAGGTGTTGGAGGAGTTAAATAAACTTATAAAACCTTTTATTCTTAGGAGAAGAAAAAAAGATGTTATAAAGGAGCTGCCAGATAAGATAGAAAAAACACTAATGGTAAATTTAGATGATGAACAAAAGAAAGTGTATGGAACCTATGCAAATTATGCAATGGAACTTATCCAAAAAAAGGTAAAAAATGATGAGTTTAAAAATAGTAAAATAGAAATACTTTCTTATATAACAAAGTTAAGACAATTATGCTTAGATCCTACCGTATTAATCAGTGATTATAGTGGACCCGTTGGAAAAATAGAAGTTTTAAGGGAAATTCTTCATAAGAGTATAGAACAGGGTCATAGAATATTAGTTTTTTCACAATTCACATCTGTTCTTAAAAACATTGGAAAAAAAATTAGAGAAGATGGAATATCCTTTAGTTACCTAGATGGTTCCATACCTTCAGAAAAAAGAATGAACATGGTAAAAGCCTTTAATGAAGGGGAAAATTCAGTGTTTTTAATAAGCTTAAAGGCTGGAGGAACAGGACTTAATCTAACTTCTGCAGATGTAGTAATTCACTTTGATCCTTGGTGGAACCCAGCAGTTGAAGAGCAGGCAACAGACAGAGCCCATAGAATAGGGCAAAAAAATGTAGTAGAAGTTATAAAAATCATAGCTAAGGGCACTATTGAGGAGAAAATTCTCTTACTTCAAGAACAGAAGAAGAAGCTTATAGCACAGCTTATGGGAGATGAACTATGTAGTGGTGAAAACTTTGCAGCTTTAACTGATGAAGAGATACTGGGGTTGTTTGAAATGTAAGGGGTTGGAGTATAGATAGTAAATACTAATATAATTAAAGCTTTATTTAAGCAATAGATAGGACGTGTGTTAAGTTATGGAAACATTAGCTTAACACACTAATAATTTTAATAGAAATTTATCTGATTTTGTGAATGTTTACATTTCATCAAAATTTAGTTTGACAGTAACAAAGATAAAGAGAACAATTCCAAAAGTAAGAACAGCCCAAAGGGTTTTATAACTTACTTGAGAAAGCAGCCAGCCGCTAAAAGCAGTGCCTAATCCACCACCACTAAAAAGACATAAACCAATTAACCCTGAAGGGAGTCCTTTAGTTTCACTTGCTACATCAAAAGCTATGGTTGCTAGTGTGGATTGAATAAAAATATACCCAAAGCCTAAACTAATTGTTGATATCCATACAGCTTGCCAACATGAAAAAATAATTAAGAGAAAAGATGCACAGAAGGCTAAACATCCACCTAGTATAATTGTTATTTTCTGTCCAAATTTTTGCCCTAGCTTGCCAACTTGAGAACCAGCAAGCAGACATGCAAAACCATAAAACATTATTACAAGTCCAACCTGTAAATAATCTAAACCTGCAACCTCATGTAGAAAAGCACCCAAGAAACTGTATAAACCAAGTAATAAAAAACCTGATGATAGAGCCAATGGGAAGATTATTCTTCCTTTATGTGTCAATACTACTCGTTTAACTTCAGATAAAAATTTATGGTGTACAGGAATTGGTGAGTCATTTGGGAGCTTATGCAAAAAAAACACTGTACATAATGCTGTTCCAGTTAAAAAAATAAACGCTGCACGCCAGCTAAAATATTTAGTCAATGCCCCACCTAGTCCAGAACTCAAACCCTGACCAAGAAAAACAATGCCCATAAATTTTCCTACATACATTTGACGTTCAGAAGTTGGAATGGTATCACCAATTAAAGCTAGTGATACTGCAATAATTCCAGCAGCAAAAAAGCCTGTAATTGCTCGCCAAATTAATAGTATCTTAAGAGAACTAGAAAGTGCACAACCAGCAGTACCTAAAGCAAGTCCACATACAATCCATTGAAGTATTCTGGCTTTACTCCAACGGTCACTTAAAAAACCATATATAGGTTGCATCATTCCATAAGGTATCATATATGCCGTTAATATAGTCCCTGCTTTCGAAATTGGTACACTGAATCCAGCTGCAATAGAGGGAAGGGAAGGCGAAATAAACCAGTTATCAGCAGCAGAAACAAAACCTGCAAGACCTAAAATTAAAATCAAAGTAGTATATTTTAAAGTAACTTTATTTCTGTTTTTAGTATGCAAATGCTCCATATTGAATACTCCTTTTTAAAAAATTTACAAAATTAATATTGATTAATTTTGTAGGTAATTATAAGCTTTGTGTATATAATATTTTTGTAGTACAGTTAAAGTATAAAAATATTATGTATTTTAAGCAATAACAGAAATTTTAATGTGGGCTAGTACAGATATGTAGGGAAAAGGTGTTATGATGAAATATGAAACTATTTTAAGCTATATAAAAAGTGAAATATCAATAAGAAGCATTAAACCAGGTGAAAAGTTACCATCAATAAGAGATATTTGCAAAAAATTTCAATGTAGCAAAATAACCGTTGTTAAGGTATATGATTTATTAGAAAAGGAGCATATAGTGTACTCAATACCCAAAAGTGGGCACTATCTTATTGAAAACAATTTAAATTCAAATAATAACATCTTAAATAAAAATATAGATTTTTCTACTTCTGCACCTGATGGACGTATTTTACCCTATGAAGAATTTCAACATTGTTTAAATCAAGCAATGGAATTGTACAAGGAAAAGTATCTTTCACATACTAATACACAAGGACTTGAAAATTTAATCAATGTGGTAGCAAAACAACTTCAAGATTATCAAGTGTTTACTAATAAACAAAGTATTTTCATAACCTCAGGTTCACAACAAGCTATCAATATATTAACAATGATGCATTTCCCAAATGGTAAAGAAAATGTACTTATAGAACAACCTACATATTATGGAATTATTAAATCCCTAGAGCTTAATAATATAAATACTATTAGTATCAAAAGAAATTATAATGGAATAAACTTTAATGAACTTGAAAGGATATTCAAGGACTGCAATATTAAATTTTTCTATATTATTCCAAGGTTTCACAACCCTACAGGTTTTTCATATTCCAATAATGATAAGAGACAAATATTAAAGTTAGCTGAAAGGTATAATGTTTATATAGTTGAGGATGACTATCTTGCTGATTTAGAAGTTAACAAAAAATCAGATCCAATATATTCTTTAGATTCTTCAGCTAGGGTAATATATTTAAAAAGCTATTCAAAGATAGTATTGCCAGGATTAAGAGTTTCGGCAGTTGTGATTCCAAGATTGTTATCAAAAACTTTTGAAAAGTATAAAAGATGGAGTGATTTAAATACATCATTACTTTCACAAGGCGCTTTAGAAATTTATATAAAAAATGGTATGTTTAATGAACATGTGAAAAAGCTTAAAAAGATATATTCTGAAAGGATGAGTTATCTTAATAAACTAACAAAATGCTTAGAGAGTTCTGATATAGTTTGGAATATCCCTAGTTCGGGCTTCTTTGCAAGTTTTGAAATTACTAATAGTGTAAGCGCTAAAGATATTATAAAAAGATTAAATATGAAAAATATATTACTTGAAGATCCAAAGATATTTTACTTGAATAATTGTGTAAATGAGAAATTAATAAGATTAAGCATAAGTGGAGCAAATAATAATGAAATTAAAAATGGAATATCTATACTTTTGAAGGAAATGTATTAATAATGGGATATAGAAGAGAAGATTTATTGGAATGATTTGTAGTTAATAGAAGAGTAGTTAGAATATATATTTAAAAATTAGGAAAAAAGAGACAGCTTAAAAAACTGTTTCTTATTTTTTGCTTTTAAATAAAAAGGTTATGAGAAATAAATCAAAAACATAGTAATATTAAATAAGTTTCAATTATATAATTAAAGTAAAGGTCATGAATAATTCAGAGTTTAAGTCATATGAAAGAAAATAACAAGTCAAAGATGCGACGGATATTTTGTGTCAGGCAAGGAAACAGGTTCCGCTGATAGTTGTTGTATCAAAAGGTTCTGCTGACACAGTATGACATAAAATAGACTAGTAGACTGACTAGTTATTTATTTGAATGTGCCTAAAAAGATGATTGGGGTGTGGAGTTGGAACATGGAGTATGG